>JAATVM010000184.1 GCA_014523495.1 Nitrososphaerales archaeon TH1920 | reverse complement strand
TATAGCAAAAAATTTACTTTCTCCAATACCGATAGTAGAAGGATCTATAACAAATGATATTCCAACTTCAGTTCCAGAAAAGGAACTAGTTTCATTATTAAATGATAAGGAAATAATTCGTTCCAGGCCAGAATTTTTTGTTTCTACGGAAACGGAGGACAAGATAAGAAATAATAGACTTGATACGAAAATTATGTGGATTGACGGACATAGTCGCTTCAAGTACTTGCTTGCGACACCGGATATTTCAGTAAAGGATCTGGTTGGCCAGATAGACGCTATAAAAATAGCAAAAAGAGGAGTTGAAATATACAATATGGAATCGTATTCACCGGGTCAGCTTCTTCTCGCAAGGCATGGGGTATTTTGTATTGACGAATTACCTGTGCTCGATCCTCGAAAACAAGTAGCGTTATTGAGTGTCTTACAGGAGGGGATCTATACCACTGGTTCATACCCTGTCATGTTCAAACCAGATACAAGAATAATTTCAACGGCAAACCCAATAGATTATACGCATTCAGGCAAAATAATAGAGCCACTCTATGATAGATTAAAAAGTCACATCATCACTCGATATCCAAAAAATGTATACGACGAAATGATGATAATGATTCAAGAGTCAAATATTTCTAATCCAGAGAACGTAGTGTTACCAATTTTTATTCTAAGAACTATAGCTGAAATTACAAGAATTGCGCGCGACCACCCTGAAATAAACCATGAAAAGGGGGTAAGTGTAAGAATGTCTATACATTCATTGGAACTTTTGATATCAGAAGCAGAACGGGTAAGGAGCATTATTAATAATATAAAAGCTGTTCCGCGATTTAGTGACATTTATTGTGTTCACCAAACATCAAAATTTGAATTGTCAGAAATAGATGATAGCTATGAAAACAGAATGAACATTCTTGATACTATAATATCTAATGCAATTAAGAAAACATGTGCTCTTTATATTGTAGACATTCCACCTGAAAAACTAATAAAATTAAAAAACGAATTCAAAATAAATAAATTTTTCTTTGTCTCCCAAGACATAACCGGAAACAAAAACAACCCTAAAAGCTATCAATCGCAGATTGACAAATTTGATTCATTAAGGGAAATAATAAACATTGTTACAGATAACATAATTCAAGATCAAAAATACTTCGAGGAAAGATTAAGGGAGATTGGACTGAACATTGATAATCTTAATGATATGAAAGATCCTGAGTTCCTTGCATCAGTAACGGAATTGATTCTAGAAGGTCTTAGATTTACTGATCCACCAATACTAGATAGAAAGGAAGGGATCTATGTCCATAAATAGTAACAACATCAAGAAATTTACTTATCATAACATCGCAGATTTTCCTGAAGAAAAGGAAGACAGGGCTCCAACAAAAACAATCCCAAAAAGTTTACTCCAGGATTTTCTAAAAATCTTGGGCAGAGAAATTCTGAAAGAAGATCAACCTAAACTCGAAGAAATTGAACAGGAATTACAGAATTTGAGGACAGAAAAAGAAAATAGTCAAAGTCAAACAGATGAATCAAAATCCTTTACTACATCAACATCAATAATAGTCCAATTACAAGAATCAGGATATATTAAAGATTCAAGAAAATGGTTGAGTAAAAAGGGATTCTTTGCAGTAGGCGGGAGGTTGTTAGAGGATGTAATTAGAGCGCTTAATAAGGGAACCATCGGATTGCATGAGACAACTTTTAGTGGAAGTGGCTCTTTAAATTTAGACTCTACAAAAAAATACGAACCATCTGATGATCTAAGATTAATTAATGTACCAAGATCATTATTGAATGCCATTGAAAGAAGATCTGGTTCCAAATCTACTATTCAATTACCAATTGATTTACAACCAGATGATTTAGAAGTATATGAAACGAAGAGAGACGTAAGTGTTGCCGTTGTTTATTGTATTGATTTGAGTTCCACAATGAGATATTCGACTATGTTTGGGGATATGAGTAGAATAGAAGCAGCAAAAAAGGCATTATGGAGTTTGTTTTTATTGAATCAAAAATTTTTCCCTTCAGATTCAATTTACATAGTAGGTTTTGGAGCATTAGCTTCAAGGGTCTCACCGTATGATATTCCTTACTTGAAAACTTTTGAATCTGGCGTAGGTTTTATGCACTATACAAATTACCAAGCTGCTTTTAGACTAGCAAAAAAGATTCTTCAAAATGAAGCTACCGTTAATAAAAAAATTGTTCTTGTAACAGATGGTCACCCGAGTGCTTGTTTTATTGATACAGAAGAAGAACGAAATAAAATCTTAAGTGAGAGACCTTATTCTCAATTTTACGCTCCTGACAAGGAAGCTATAGATGCAGTGAGAGAAAAACAAGAATTATCACTTGATACTAAATCAGGGAAATTAGTTTACCTTTGTTATAGGTATAGACAGGTCGATCAATATATCGGTGAAAAGACAATTTTAGAAGCAAGAAAATGTCATAAATCAGGGATTGAAATTGATACAATTATGGTCAGTGAGGAAGATTCACTATTGAGTTACGTAAATGAGTTGGAAAAATTTGTCAAGGGCAGATCTTATTACATAAATCCCGCTGATATTGATAAGATTCTCATCACGGATTACCTAAATGACAAAAAATCGATATTAAGGTCGAAATGAATATCAACAATTAGTTTTTATTTACATGTTCTAAAAATAGATAATGAATGACAATAGACACTTCCGACTCAAATTATTTTGATTGGAATAATTCATTTGATATAATAAAAAAAGCATATGATTCGTCACTTTTTGTACTTATTATAGGACCAAAAGGAACCGGTAAAACTAGTTTGGTTAGGAAATTTGCCTCCGAAATCGGAAAAATGCTTTATTCAATTAATTTCAGTTTAAGAACCCGTGAATCACATCTAGTTGGAACTAAAACCATGAATCAGGGAGAAGTTACATTTGTGGAAGGAATATTGATCAAATCAATGAGAGACGGTGGAATTCTATATTTGGATGAGCTTAATGCTGCAGAAGCTGATGTACTTTTACGCCTGGACGAAGCTCTTGATGATAGACGACAGATCGTATTAAAGGAAGCTGAAGGACAGGTAATAAAAGCACTAGATAATTGGTTTGTGTTTGCTACAATCAATCCTCTATCTCATGAAGGAACTAAAGAACTACCGCCACAAATATTGAGCCGATTTCCCGTCAGACTAAGACTTGAATATCCTCCGAAAGAAATTGAGAAACAGATAATAAAACACCATGTAATTATTGATGGTTCAAACGAAAATGACATAGACGATGCACTGAAATTAGCAAATAGTTTAAGAGAAGCAGCGTCATTAGAGGAGCTCTACTATAGTCCTAGTATAAGAGAATCGATAGCATTTGCAAAATTGTTAAGAAATGCAGTGTCTCCAAAGGAAGCTGCCGAAGTAGTCTATGCTAATGTTTACGATCAGTGGGGGGAAGTAGAATATAGAAAGGTAATGGATATGATAACTTCTATTTTCGGGTAATAAGATGTCTTTCTCTTATGTACAAAATTTTTCGCTGCGGAATGATGTATTAATAAATTTAGGAACGTTTCTTTCCAGAAGATGGTCTGGGAATAACAAAGCAATCATTTTGTTGATAGAAGATAGACCTCCAACAACCAACTTAGAAAAAAATACTATTTCTATGCCATCATTAAGATATTATGATGGTACAGAATTTCAAAAATATCGCCAGTGGCGTGTTTCGCTGTGGTATGAATCGATGAGATTAGCATATTCAACAAAGGCCCTAAGCAATGATCATGCATTCGGATATATTTTGAACTCAATAGAATTAAAGAGGATAGAAATTTTAGGATTAAGAGAATGGAGAGGTATGGAAAATGAAGTAATATTTAATGAAGGAATATCATGGTTATCACGCCCTTTATTGAATTCACTATATGGAAAGCACAAAATTGTAGAGGCCTTCTCCCAATACCTTCTTACTGGTTACGTAAAAGGGGAATTGTTTGGTTCAGAATCAAACCGGGTTCAAAATGCAGCTTCCTTTGCTAGAGAATTGATCGATGAATCAATAGAAAAAAATTACAAAACCGAATGGATAGAACATCAAATTCCTAAGATTATCAAGATTCTTCAAATTGATTCTCTTTTCGCTATTCCTATTGTCACCCTTAGGAGTAAAATTGGATTATCAATGACAGAAAAAAATTTGATAAAAGAAATAGAAAGAATCATAAAAATTCAAAATAAAGAAAAAGAAAAATTCTCTAATGACATTATGACTGGTACTCAGATTTTAAGGGAATATGAAAGTCTTGTAAAGGAGAGTAAAAAAACAGATATCAAGGGTTACTCAACAATGGAACAATTTGGATTGCAGGTTCCTGATAGTGTTGATGTAGATGAAAGTATAATTTATGATAATGATTTGATTACAAAGTTAAAATCAGTCATTAGATCTTGGAAAAGAGGATGGAGAGAAATACATGACATAACTGGTGATGAGCTTGATATAGAATCAATTATAGAGTCACAACCAAAACCATTTCTCACGGATTTTAAACTTTCCATAAATACCAAAATTGCACTATTATTGGATCATTCTAGCAGCATAGATGAATACGAACTGGAGTACAAAAAGGCAACTGTTGCACTTTGTGAAGCTTTGAAATTTTTGGATGTAAAATTTTCTGCATATGCATTTAGTACAAAAAACAGGAAAGTTACGTGCTGGGTAATAAAACATCCAGAAGCTAAATGGACTTCGATCAATGCGCGTAATTTGATTCAAATTAAGGCAAGCGGTGGGACACCTCTTGCAGAAATTTATAATTTATTGTTACCATTGATGAAAACATATAAGCCTGATATAATGATAACATTAACCGATGGCGAACCTTCTGACTACAATGCGGTTCGTTCTACAATCAAAACTTACAAAATGAGCGGAATTCACATGGTTGCTGTTGGT
Organism: Nitrososphaerales archaeon TH1920; assembly: GCA_014523495.1. Taxonomy (GTDB): domain Archaea; phylum Thermoproteota; class Nitrososphaeria; order Nitrososphaerales; family Nitrososphaeraceae; genus TA-21. Next base: position 733 of record JAATVM010000184.1, on the reverse strand, counting down.
GTCGGAAAAACGGTGAATAATGCTATCAATATTGGTTTAAATTTAAAATATCTAGAGTACGAAAAGATTTTAGTTGTCAGCAGGCTTGATGAAATCCCAACAAAAGTTCTTTCACTTTTACAAGTTTGATCGTGTTGATGTTGGCACAGGCTTACTTATTCTAAAAATATAGAAAATAAATTTAGATTGTGTATTTGTGTTCTTTCTTGACTTTTTCCCAATCTGAAAGAAATAGAGATAATCCTTTATCAGTGAGCGGATGAGTTAGCATTTTACCCAATATATCTGGTGGAAGTGTAACTATATGTGCGCCTATCCTTCCTGCTTCAATAACGTGAATGGGATGCCTCACACTAGCGACCAAAACTTCCGATTGATAATCATAATTCTTAAAAATCTGAACTATTTCTTTGATAACAGCCATTCCTTCCTGACCAGCGTCATCAAGTCTTCCTATAAAAGGACTAACATAGGATGCTCCTGCCTTTGCAGCCAGCAATGCTTGATTTGAAGAAAAGATCAAGGTCACATTTGACTTTATTTTATCCTCACTAAGTTTTCTTACCGCTTTTAACCCATCCATCGTCATGGGAACCTTTACAACAACATTATCCCCAAATTTTTTCAATCGTAATCCCTCTTCAATCATTTCTTCAGTTTTTGTTGCGACAACCTCCAAATTTACTGGGCCTTTTACAATTCTTACAATCTCTCTCATTATATCTTCTGGGTG
>JAATVM010000183.1 GCA_014523495.1 Nitrososphaerales archaeon TH1920 | reverse complement strand
GCAGTTATTATTAAATCAGGTCTATCTTTGGGCCGAACAAATACACTTCTAATAATGCGAGTAATATAAGAAATCGTAAGTTTAAGTGAGCTTTTAATTTCTTCATCATCTTCTGCTGAGGAGAAATAAAATAAATCAACATTGGGTAACATCTCCTTTGTTGCTTGATAAGATAGCTTTGGCGTAAGAAGAGAGATCTTGTGTTGTAAGCTCCAATTCTTTAGTACACGTAACATATGGTACTCTCCTCCAGTTACTAGGTTTTTTGAGTACCAACCATTAATTAGAACTAAAAAATTAGCCATCAAGTCGTTTGCATACAATTGCCATAAAACCTTTATTTAAAGACAAATATGTCCGGAGGTTAGACATCCTTCATGGTTCAACAAAGCAACTCGAAAAACAGTTATTATTCTTGTCAGGCTTTCCTAGCCTCATAGCAAATCAATACTATTCCGCACTCAAACGCTATTGAATTAACCATAGTGAATTTTTGAATCTCATTCAAGTCTTTGAATATGGTTATACCGTTTCCAATTGCAGCAGGATTGATGAACAAATGAAATTCATCAATTAGTCCTGCTTTAATCAAGGAAGAATCAAATGTGGCACCACCATAAACGATCATGTCTCTACCGTTTCGGTTCTTTAGCTTGATGATTTCGTCGGTAAGATCACCAGTTGCTATGTCTGTATTTATCCAGTTTGATTTGTTCAAGGTTTTGGTGAAAACAACTTTTGGGGTTTCTATCATTTTTTTAGCAAAGCCGTACGAGCGGTCATCAGGTCTGCTTATCACATCCGACCAGTAAGAAATAAAGCCATCAGTCATTTTTCGTCCTAAGAGAATGGTATCAACGCTTTCCGTTAATTCGTCTACGTATTTTTTGAGTTTGTCATCCCAGTTCCAAACCAGCCAGTCCATTTCACCGTTAGGTCCTGCAATGCAGCCGTCTATGGACATTTGCACCTGTAGTTTTAATTTTCTTAAACCACTTTTGTTATTTACCATCTGTAGAGTAGTAATGAGGCTTGAATTCTTATAACTATTGCGACTGACAGGGTATCTTTTAGCATTCCGGATATTTGATTTATGGGCCTGAGACTAGCTGGAGTATCACTTATTGCGTTCAACATTACAAAGTTGTGGATAGTACCAACGTACCGGGTTATGGTAACTAGAATCGATCCGAATTCTTCTTCGCCTGATGCTCTGCCTGTCCATCCTCAGGCTTCTTTATATGAGTGAGCTTATAGCGTTCTCTATCTCTGAGATGGTAAAGAGTAACTCCACGTAGGGTCAATACAATAGGAACCCCCACAGTAGGCATTAGAACCGAACGGAATGTTGTCATTGTGGATATCCATAAAGTTTCGTGTTTTTACTTTACCTTTCCAAATATCATACCTACTTAGGTAATGAACAGATTTTGTAACCGTACTCCAAACTATCTCAGAGATTGATATCTATTCTTTAATTAGGATAGGCATTGGTATAGGAAGTCTAGGTAGATTCATAAATAAATAATGATTTTGCCTTTGTCTACAATCACCAGACTTGATTGTTCAGTAAGAATCTTTCAAAACGTTATTATCTTTTGCATGAGATAAAAAATTCATACGGATTGTGGAAATGGAGGATCGTATCAGTGATGACCGCATGCATCATCTCCCAATACACCTCCTTTCTCCATGTCCGCAGGTGGCCATTTTATAATTTATTAATTGGCACAGTCTATATCACTTGCTAAACTCTCCAATTCTTGGTAATTCATTTTTATTGAATTCACAATTTCGTCGATAACTTAATAGATAGAGAAATAAAGATACGTAGCCTCAAATTTGTTTTTGTTATACCTAGATTTAGAGACTCTAACAAACGATCCGCCCGAAAAATCAGATTCGTCCCTTCCGGCCTATACGTAAGTTGTTGTTTCCTCCTATTTACAGCTAACCAAATTCTAGTCGAAAGTAGACAGAAAAGCATATAGCGCTTAATTACCATCTTGAAGTATGAGGGGTTTAAGAACTGAGTAGCGAATTTGTTAAGGTTGCTGAATCAAAAGACATTGGACCTTCAAGTATGAAAGCAGTCGATGTAGCAGGCGAAAAGGTTTGTATAATTAATATTGAAGGAAATTTTTATGCAATTGGAAACGTCTGTACTCATGTTGGTGGACCCTTAAATGAGGGAACACTTGAAGGATTTGATGTTGAATGTCCTTGGCATGGTTCCAAATTTGATGTTAGGACTGGTGAGCCAACAAAGCCTCCTGCAATGCAAGCGGTTCCAAAGTATGAAGTGAAAGTAGAAGGTAATAGCATACTAGTCAGAAAGCAGAAATGAGGACTGACGGTACCACAAAAATTCCTTTTTTTAATCTAAATCCCTAAAATTGATTATGATTTAAAAATTCTACTTTTGATCCATATGAAAAATCAGATTCATCCCTACGGCTCCAGACTTACCATTTTGATGATAACTATTTGTATCAATTTTCTTTGATATAAATGATAAATTTAAATCCATAGCTATACCAGGAGTTTTTTATCAAAAAAAGTTTAATGTTGTCTCAATCCAATAATGATAAATTAATTCACTACTATTCAAAAGATCGGATGATGCACGGAGAACGTTTTGAAATAAAAGATGTTGCTATAGTATGATGTTGAAAGAAACAAAAACGAGCACCTTGTCCAAGTCCAAACGAATAATAATTTTGGGTAGTGGATTTGCAGGAATTGAAGCTCTTAAGAATTTGCAAAAAGAATTCCATAATGATAAAGAGATTGAAATTATTCTAGTAAGCAAGGATAACTTTCTTCTATTCACTCCCATGCTTCCTGAAGTCTCTACTGGAATGATAGAAACAAGACACGTACTTACACCCGTAAGGTCATTTTGTACGAAAGCCTCATTCTACCAAGCTGAGGTGAAATCGATAGATCTAGAAAAGAGCAAGGTCTTTTTGAAATATTCGATTGGTAGACAGTCTCTACCTGTTTCATTGCATACACACACCATAGATTACGATTTTCTTATCATTGCGCTTGGAAGTGAACCCAACTTCTTTGGTATGCGTGATATAGAGAACCATTCTTTTACTATGAAAGATATCGATGATGCCGTTACTTTAAGAAATCATGTGATAAACGTACTTGAGCAAGCTAATCTGGAACATAAGAATAGACAACTTTGTAATACACTATTAACTTTTGTCGTAGTCGGGGGAGGATTTAACGGTGTTGAGACCGTTGGAGCATTAAACGATTATGTGCGAGAGACCATTAAAGAATTCTACAAAAATATCCATCTAAGCGATGTAAGAATTACACTTGTCGATGCAGGAAGAATGATACTAGAACAGATAGACGAGGATCTTGGTAACTATGCATTAAAAAGACTTGAAGTAAAAGGGGTTAATTTTATACTAAACACTGAGGTTAAAAATGTAACTGCAGACAATATAATGTTGAATGATGGTACTTCCATTCCATGTTATTCTATAATTTGGACAGCAGGTGTAGCTCCTAGTAAGTTGATCTCCACGTTAAAGTGTGAACATGACAGGGAACATAGAATTATGGCTAATAACTATCTTGAAATACTTGGGTATGAGGGAGCTGTATACGCCATTGGAGACTGTGCATCAATAACCAATCCTAGCACCGGGAAGCCTTATCCTCCAACGGCACAACACGCCATAAGACAGGGAAGGACAGCGGCAAACAATATAATTTTCGAAATAAAGGCAAAGGGAACTAAAGAACAATTAGACTATAAAAGTAGGGGAATGATGGCAGAGATCGGAAAAAGAGATGGTGTCGCAACTTTATTTGGAATCAAGATACACGGGATAATAGCATGGTGGATGTGGCGTAGTTTCTATCTTGGAAACCTTCCAACTAGAAGCAAAAGGTTAAAAGTGTTACTTGACTGGACAATGGATCTTTTCTTCAAACCTGACGTATCATATTTTACTTTTCCGCGTCGCCATAGAAATTATAAGCGTTAAGCGTTCTCCTAAAGTCATATTGGAATAATAATGCGAAAGATGTCACTGAATGGATAAAAATTACCATGCTACACAAAGTGGGATATTGCCACAAATAGCGGCTATTGCAATTCCAATGGTATCAAGGTTTTTCCTGAAAAAAGCAATGCCGCACAATGCATCTGGACTCATGTCAATGCTGCCTTCTGGTTTGATCGACGCATTTTCTGATGATGAGGAAACAGAATTTATTACAAAACAAGAAAATGTTTCTCGGGAAGATGTTGTACAAGATCTTGCAAACAGGTGCTTCAATGGTTAAAAGGCTCAAGCACAGAGAGCTTTTCAGGAAGTTACAAAGCTCTTAAATGAACAAACGGGTAAGCAAGGACAACGTATAATACAAGAGACATTGGGGAATTCAGCTCAGGGCCAAGTCTAGCCCTTCTGCATGCCAGATCCTAGCTTTGTACGAACTCTTTTTTGGCATGGACAGGAATACGGTAAATTCATTCAGTCTTTATTAAGTTCTGAGCTTCTGAACTAGAGATATCATGATTTGTGTTTTGAATGAACTTGGCCAACGCCTAAGTCGTAAATAATACATCTTAGTTCCGATTAAATATTCAATCATATCCCGACGGCTCTTGGAATCGACTTTGTTACTGTATTAGTTGCTTATTACCGCTCGAATAACTAAATTTGTAATTTTTCTCCATGTGATAGAAGATAGTTTCAAATGATTCTCATAGTCGTATCATTGATAATCATCCTAACCATCCGATATATATCAAAAACGCTCATGGGCTTCATGGTTACGGGACTTCAATTACTAACTATTGATTATGTATATCAGACATCTTATCAAGGGCCAAGGGTATTGTAGCCATGACAGAGAAACTTAGGTCTCAAGGTGGGACCAGCTCGCTGATTACGATTACAGTAAGTACTTTGATAGCGCTCTTATTTTCAAACTGGATATTAAGTCCAATCCCACAAACTTCTTTGTTTGAAGTAGAGGCGCAGCAACCCGATAAAACATCACTACAAGGCAAATTTGATGATCTTAGGACCAAAGCAGAGAATTTGGCAAAAAATTTAAGAGAGGTTAAGGGGGAGAAAATACCAAATCAATACATCGTAGTACTAAAGGATAACAATTTTTTATCATCCACAAGCTTTTCAGCTCGCGAAGCCATAAATGAAGGAGCGGCATTGCGACATACTTATGATCATGTTTTACACGGGTTTTCTATTAGAGTCCCTAATGACAGGGTGCTTGAGAAAATTCAGAAAAATCCTGAAGTAGATTATGTACAGCCTGATATCAAGGTAAAAGCCTTCGTTCAGAGTTTACCAACTGGCATTAACAGAGTAGATGGCGATCTGAGCTCAACTAAATCTGGAAATGGGAAAGGTATTGTTAATGTTGACATAGGCATCGTGGATACTGGAATTGACCTGAATCATCCGGAATTGAACGTATACAGGCAAGTAACATTTGTTTCAGGAACAAGTAGCGGTAACGATGATAATGGTCACGGAACAGCTGTCGCCGGGGTTGCAGCGGCAAAAGATAACTCT
>JAATVM010000182.1 GCA_014523495.1 Nitrososphaerales archaeon TH1920 | reverse complement strand
GTTCATCTATTGTTCTTTTACAATTGAAATATTTGATTTAAGGTCAATAATGCTTCTAGCATACATAAAAGCACTAATCACAATCCCAACTAGAATGGCTGGGGCAATAAAATTCTGGTAATTAATGTCTAATTTAACAGTCGATGAAGTGTTTGAAACAGAACTCTTTGTTGATTGTTGAACTTGTTGCTGAACCATTGGTCCTTCACTAGGTTCTATGAGTCCAATTGAGTTTCCTCGCTGTTCAGCAAACCATATGTTTCCATTTGAATCAGAAGTAATCCATTGTATAAAAGGTGCAGGTGTTTTAACGGGAACCTCCCTAATCTTGGATTTTTGAGTATCTATTACTGCATTCTTATTTATTGTATGTTCAGCTACCCATAAATTCCCATATTTATCAATAGCCATTCCAAAAGGCAATCCTGCCTTATTAATTATCGGCAAATCAGTAAATATTTTAGTCAATGGATTGAAAACAGTTATTCTGTGACCATCATGCTGTGAAATATAAATTTCACCAGTGGTTTTATCAATTAGCAATGCAGTAGGGCTTAATAATGATTTATTACCGCCGGGAGAATACTCCGTTATAGAGTAGTTAGTACTGGGATCAATTTTTACTAATTTTCCTGCTTCATCAGTTAACCATATTAAATTACTAACAGGATCTGAGACAATAGCAAACGGACGGGCATTTTGGTCCTTGAGGTGTAATTTTAGAGTAATGTTACCTACGTTCGGATCAAATCGCATAACCTCACCTGATCTTGGGGAGGTTATCCAAATGGTGTCATTAGAATCAATTGCCATACCAGATGGAGTAACATAGTTCGGAATGGGATATAATTTACTAATGTTGTTTGAAGGATCATAACTTCCAATAGCTTTTGTGAGAGGATCCACATACCACAAATTATTCTTTGAATCCATAGTCATCAATGTTACGATATTTGTCCCATTAATCTTGTGTTCGATATAATTTCGGTTATTGATATCAAATGCAAAAATGCGGCCACTTCCAATGATCGTATCGCCAAACCATACGTAATTTCTACTCTTGTCATAAATCGGATATAAGGGTTGTATAGTAGTGTTGAATATAGGATATTCTGTTACATTGAATTTTAGCTGATCAAAATTTGGTTTTACAATCAAGTTATCAAATGAAGCGACAATACCTGACATATTTTGTTTTGTTGGGATAGCTTGGACTTCCATGTCCCACGTGCCTGGTATACCAAATGAAGCATTAACAGAGTATATTCCTCGAGATTGCTTATCTAGATCCACAGTAATTGGACCAATCGATTTTTCAACTTGTCTGTATTTTAGTTCGGCCGATTCTACGTCAATAGGTTTCCCATTCATATCCAAAAACGACACTTTGAAATTGTTATTCCCAACTTCAAATGGGGTTATCGATAAGTCAACTTTGGTCCCATTATCCAGAAACCTCGTTGTCTCATAGGGTACATTTTGAATTACTGCTTCAGTCGTTGCTTGAGCTTGATTCTGTACTTCACTTTCAGGAAGGCCAGTATTTACCAATAGGCCTACGCTTAAAAGCAATGCAATTCCAAGTATGGATTCAATCACTAGAGCCTTTCTAAATCTAATAATTATCGATTCTGCTTTTCTTTCATTTTCAGATGGGTCATTTGATTTGGAATTGGTAGAATTGTTTCCGATAACTTGTCCTATCTTCAATGAATTAACGACCTGTTTCTGAATAAATATACTGCTATATCCTCCTAAAATAACCATCAATCCTGCGAACGTGAGCTTTGCAATTAAAAAGGTACCATATAAGGAACCAATCAGTAGAGCTAAATTATCTTCAAGTATGTACAATAAAAATGGACCCGTAATAAATATTGTACCCAATAATGTTACTACTAATGCAGAATATCGTGGAATCCACACGGAAATGGTTCCCAATTTGTAATACCAATTCATCGTTGATGTTTGTAATCTTGGAATTAGGACAAATGCAAGATAAAAAGTACCCCCTATCCAGAGAGATGCAACCAAATTATGTACAAAATCAATTATTATTGGCATTAGTTGTTTACTTGATGCACCATGTCCAATCAAGCTGGTTGTAACTAGTAAAATTATTCCCATTATTAGAAAGCCTGCGTTCTCCATTTTGGACAAGGATATGTTTTTCCTAAATTGTCTTAATTCAAACAATGATAGACCAAGAATGATAAATGAAATTACTGATCGTTCAATCAATACAGTTCCAAATCTGGTTCCAAATACATCAATTATGCTTCCGTTAATTGCAATTGCCTGAAAAAACAGTATAGCAAAATTTGAAGATACCAATATTATTGAAGCTACTACATAGTAAACAGCGAGACTTTTGCTTACTTTATTTCTTATTTGAGAAACGGAGTCAGCAAGTGAAGTAATTTTCGAAAGTGGTCTCCACAACCAAAGGGTTCCAAATGCTGCTCCGACTATCATTACCTGTGCTAGAAGAGTAGGAAATCTCGCAATTGCCTCCGGTAGATAGAGCGTTGATTTTGTAGTGGTAGTTGATACATTTGTAGGTACCACCACCGCCTCCCCAACACCAAATACAAATGCATTATCTGTTACATGTCCATCAATTTGTGATAACACATTAGTAGATACCGTGTAAGTTCCATCTTTCAATAATGGTACAGAAACAGTTAAACTCGATTCATCATTTTGCAAGTGATGGACATCACTTTTATCAACTTGCTTCCCGTTAGAATCCAGAACTTTCAGGTGACTGAAGCGTAAATCAACTGGTTCGCTAAAGAATACATTTACTTGTTGCGGAGATGTGGGTACAGATGCCGATTGTGAGGGATTGCTACTCAGTACAAATGCATG
>JAATVM010000181.1 GCA_014523495.1 Nitrososphaerales archaeon TH1920 | reverse complement strand
TATAACTAGATGAGAGGTTTAATATAATTTTATTCGCAATATACAATCACAATATAAAAAAAATATAAACGATTTACTTATTTATCATATAATTATAGTATTAAATGATGAATGCAGATTATTTTGAAAGAAGATTACTAAGATGGGTAACTGGGTCTATTTGAACATGGATGGAACGTACAAGACTATTTTTACTATTTCAACGTTCATGATATCAATAATATTACTACTTAATGTTGGTAATAAATCCCTTGGAGTAGAACAAGAATTGTTAGAAATTCCACAGGCCAAGTCGGTATATGACACAGAAACACTACATTTACCCAGATCTGTTGGTTATTTCATAATACTTATTGCTAATGAAGCACATGAAGAATGGCCTAAAGAAAAACATAAACTTCTTACAGATCACAATCCATATTATGTACCAACGCATCTAGTTATTCCACAAGGAACAGCCATATTGTTTCTTAATGCAGACGCTCCCTGGGATATACCTCATCCACATACCATTAGTCTAAAAGACAGTTCAGGTAATGAGATTTATGCAACTGGAAGCTTGAATTATTCTGATGCCTCTGACTTAAAGATATTGCCGGTAGGAAAATACTCTATCGTAGATACCAAATATGATTGGATGAAAGGTAGCATAACGGTAACAGATCAAGCTTCTACAGGAAATAAAGTAGTGGGTGGATTTTATGCTCCAACTCATCAAGTTTTGAATAATACCGATAATGATGGAAGAGTACATCCAGGATGGCTGGGCTATTATGAAACTGAATTCCCAAAGAACGGCTTTAACATTTTTAGCCAGTACAATTTCAACTACAATGCTTGCTCTTATTGTGAAGGTAAGTACTGGCCCGATAATAAGACTGGTAATCACACACTGATAATTTTTGGTACTGATCAACCAATTTCGGAAGCGGTAACCAAATTAAAGAAATTAGTAAAAGATAATGTATACGTATAAAATAATTCTTTTTCTTTTTTTCTCCTACTTGTTTTGGCGAAATTGTTAAAGCTATCATACTGGAAATTCTTTTTGTTTCTTAATACCCACTCCCTCTTAGGTATATTCACCATTATAAAATGAATCCTGTAATTTTATAGAATGGGCTGTAGACATATTTGTGATGAAATAGGAATATTAGGAGCAAGCTATCGCGATGGAGTCAAATATTGTAGAAGATGTTCGGTATATTTTTTTCATGATGGATCATTTTGTCCGTGTTGTCATCTTCATCTCAGATCCAAGCCAATTAGGTCACGAAGGTAAAATTTAATCCTAAAATTCCACTAAAAGAAATTTCAAATATGTGCTGACCTCAAGGGATATGGAAAAAAGTTTTAGAGCCAAGAATTACTAATTTATGCTATGAATGAAAATAATCTTGAAACAGCTACGTTTGCTGCTGGCTGTTTCTGGGGGGTAGAAGAAGCGTTCATAAAAATAAAAGGAGTAAAATCAACAAGAGTTGGATATACGGGGGGAAATTTTCCTAATCCAACTTATGAAGACGTTTGTACTGATAGAACTGGGCATGCTGAAGCCATACAAGTAAAATATGATCCTAAAGAAGTTTCATTTAAAGAACTTTTAGATTTGTTTTGGTCTATTCATAACCCAACTACCAGAAATAGGCAGGGTCCTGACATAGGGTCTCAATATCGTTCTACGATCTTTTATCATACATCAGAGCAGGGGCAGATTGCTAGAGAATCAAGAGAAAAGTTGGATGACTCAAATAAGTTTCAGAACAAAATAGTTACAGAAATTGTACCAGCAACTGCATTTTATGAGGCAGAAGACTATCATCAAAAGTATTATCAAAAGATTGGGGGAGGTAGTTGTTATCATTGAGAATTAGTAGCCTAACGGATTGAAGTTTATTTTTTAAAATTAAAACCAGTATTGTTAGAAATGTGAACATTTGATATCAGCAAAAATTCAATAATTCCTATATCTAGGAAAAAGTTTACGGATCCTCATATAATTTGTTTAACTTCGTACAGTAACGCCTAAACACCAACTGGTGGGTCAAAATTGGTTGGTTGTTCTTGTTCATTGACCATAACTCCCACCAGTAATAAATTTTCACCAAACTATTTTGATAATTCTGCATATGTTTGTATTTCAAATCCATACATAGTCTATTTAACAATGGTCTGACTCTGTTCTCTCATAAATTGTGTAAGATAATATCTGCCACCTGTGCCTTTTCCTGTAGTTCCAGAGTCCTTCCAACCTCCAAAAGATTGTCGTCCCACCATGGCGCCAGTTGTAGAACTTTTTTTCCTGTTTACATAAACAACTCCTGCTTCTATATCTTGGAGAAATTTCAAAATTTCTTCTTTCTTGTTACTGTATATT
>JAATVM010000180.1 GCA_014523495.1 Nitrososphaerales archaeon TH1920 | reverse complement strand
TCAAACTAACTTCTATCTCAGAACTAGTGGAATTTGACTTAAAAAATTCTAGAGGAGTGATAATAAGGGTCTGTACCAGATGTTAGGCTTGAGATTGAAGTGGGAGAAATAAAGGGTGGATGAGGGATATTACTGCCTATACACATAGGTAGATATAAGATAAGCGTGCATCACAAAGATGCATAAATTTAATTACGATATTAACGAGAAAAAATTAACACCGGAAGCAAAGCCAAAACCAACTATTGAACCTATGGATATAACTTCTGAATCATTACAGAGATTAGACAAGATAATGTCATCGTCTAAAACCTCTCCGGATAAGAAGGATAAACTCATAAAAGCAATAACAGGTTATTGTTGTACGTGCGGTAGTATAGCAACCAAGATAGCGACATACAAAATGAATGATGCTACTTTAATAGAAAAGTATTGTGACGCTTGTCTGGCAAGGGGAATTAGTTAAAAATAGACTTTCTTAAACAAGATTGACATTGGATTAATCATACAAGAATTATTTTTCTTATATCGCTAGTAATTGCCAAGTTAGTTTGGTTATATCCAATGAGGAAAATCGACTCTGTCAATACTAAATCAAATCAAGATAACTACTCTATTTATTGTTTTAATGAGAGTTACCATTAGAAATAAACTGGACTTCGCAATTTACTTGAAGAACTCGTATTGGAAAATTTGATAGTGATGGTAATTTTATTACAAAATTCGCAGTGTATGGTGAACTACAAGGTCAGTCTACTGATCCAGAACACCTAGCGATAGATTCTGAGGGTAATGTCTATGTTTCTAGCAGGCATAACAATAATATAAAAAAATATTCTCTATATTAGACTAATATGTTAATGGAGAATATATTTTTTCAGGTCCCTGTCAATTTTGCTCATATTAGAACTAATTTTATTACGGGCGTGTCATGACCTGGGAGTTGGATCAAATCTATACTGTACCGATATTAAGAATAAGGTTTATAGTTGGAAACTAGATCTGACAGCGGAATACTTTCTCCGCCAACTATCTTTAACTTGACAGTCAAATCTGCATTCTTTATCTCTATTATGTTATAGGAGTTTTGAAAGAATCCTCTAAATCTTGAGGTGCTAGCAGTACCTGCGTAAGCAATCTGAAGGGGACCGAGGTTCCATATCCAGGGGCGATGTTTATGACCACATAAAACAAGATCGACATGGGATTCTAAACATACCCTCAGGGCATCACCCGCGTCTAATATTAAAATTTTATCAGTGCCAGTATCGGGGATTGCAATCAGGTGGTGATGCATAGCTACAATTATTTTCTTGTGCTGTCCTTCAAACTCCCTGATAGCCTTCTGCATCCATGACAGTTGTCTATAGCCTACTTCGCCTTCGTCCCTATCAGGTCTTGCAGTACTAAGCGTTATTACTACTACCTCATCCATATCATTAATTTGAGTGGCTGGAAAGAATTTCTTGTACAGCAAATATCCCGTGTGTCTGTAATCGTGATTTCCGGGTATGATAATTAGATCCTGGCAATCGAATCGCGCTAATTCTTTTCTCGCTACTTCGAATTGTGGAAGGATTCCTTCGTCTGTTAAATCGCCTGTTACTATTATGGCATCAGGTTTCATGCTATTCACCTCTTGAACTATCTTATCAAATACCGATGAATTATAAAGACTGCCTATATGAATATCAGAAATTTGGACTAAAACCGGCAAGTGAACAGTATTTGGTTCATTTGATATATTAATGCAATCCTCAAAGAAGGTAAACCTCTTAAAAAGGTATGAGAAATACTAAATTTGCAAAATAAGATCAAACCTGGAATGTTTTGCCTTTATCGTTCATTTTAAATCGAATTTTTGCATTAATTATTAATACTATTTAGTCGGAACATATCAGTGTTTAACTCCTTAAGGAATTATAAAAGGAGTGAATATATGAGTGACCTGAGATAGATATCAGAATAAGATAACAATGTTAAGTAAGTAATATAACTTCTCCTTATTTACATAATAAACAATAATGAATAAGACAAAAAGCTTAGGGATCCTACTTGCAGTAACATTCCTCTACGTAGTATATTTAAGTACTTCAACGTCTGGATCTATGCACCAAATATTAAAACCTGCTTTAGCTCAGGACATTAGTTCTGCAATTAAGAAAGGACTGATATCTTATGGAAATATGGCCACTGCTAACGTACGTGGAAATAATAGCATGGTAAGCGACAAAAACTTACCAATCAATACGCTTCAATTGAAAGCTAATGAGAAGAAAGGAGTATACACGTGGGTCAACAAAGAGGGGACGAATCCAGTTCTAAACTTTAAACTAAATATGGATAATGTAGT
>JAATVM010000179.1 GCA_014523495.1 Nitrososphaerales archaeon TH1920 | reverse complement strand
TTTTAAAAGAATGAAGACTATTTACGATGTGAAATTTCTAAAAATTAATGAACTTGAAGACAATAGTTTTGAGTATTCTTTAATAAAAAATATAGGCAAACAATATGCTTAGAGAATTTCATTGTATTCAGGATTGCTCTGATTGTTGTATTAACCGTCAATATTATCCTTCGGTTGATTATGGAAAAATAGGAGTTCTTCTTTTGCCCGAAGAAAAAAAAGAAATGGAAAATCAAGCTGAATCTTACAAATTGAAAGTAAGCATATATCCAAGAGTGGGCATTGGTATGAATAAGAAATCTGATGGGCCTCGTCAAGTAATAGCGTATCAACTCATGGGCTCGAATATCAATGGTGATTATTGTCCCCTTCTAGATATCAGAAGTAATAATCGTTCTCCACATGGGGGTTTTAATTGTCTAATTTATAATGAAAGACCTCTTTCCTGTAGGGCATATCCCGTAATAAAAGAAAATAACACACATGCAAAACTTGATTGCAATTGTAAATTCTCATGCCAGTATTCAAATCAGGTAAATAAAAATTTGCTTGAGAGCGAATTCAGTGCTTTAACAAGAATCAAGAATAATTTTGAGTGGTTTGAAGATCAAACAATTTGGAGATATGCAACACATGTTGGAGAAAAGCGTTTCATAAAATTTCTACTGCCAAGAGGATGGTATTTACAAAAATAAAAAATGAACGTTAACAGAAGTATGACTGATGCATTATGAATTTGTAGTTGATTTTGAATATACTACGGTGGTCCCCTTTTTTATTTCAACTATTCTACTGATTGGAATCAATTCAAATGATGAAGATAGTAAAATAAATTCTTTCAGTGGGATAGTGACAATATTATCAAAATCACGGTATGATACTTGGTAAAGTGCTATATCATCATAGAACCTTGCTTTGCTTAGTATTTCTACAAGTTTGCCTTTGCCTTTCTTTTTCCTCATTCTTTATAATACATCAATCCTCCGCTATCAATTATTTTTTTTATTAATGGTGGAAATGGCGATATGGAAAAGTTTTTCCCGTTGGTATTATCATGGATTTGGTTATTTTCAATCTCTATTTCAAGTGTATCACCGTCAGAAACTTGTTCTAATGTAGACCTTTCAATTTCCAGAGGCAAAAGATATCCACCATCAACACAATTACGATAAAAGATTCGTGCGAACGATGGTGCAAGTACAGCACTTATTCCAGAATGTGAAAGAGCTATTGGAGCATGTTCCCTACTTGATCCACATCCAAAGTTTGTTCCTGCAAGAATAAAATCTCCTTTAGATACTTTGTTTGAAAAGTCAGCGTCGATTCCCTCCATGGCGTGTTTTGATAATTCACCATGATCATGGATCTTTAGATATGGTCCTGGTAGAATTACATCAGTATCAATATTATCTTTACTATATTTATGAACAATCCCTTTCAAAGTCATTTTGATACATCTCTAGGATCGGTTATCTTCCCTTTGATTGCAGAAGCGGCAACCACTAGAGGAGACGCAAGATATGTTTGAGATTCAATATGTCCCATCCTTCCCGGAAAATTCCTATTGGTGGTACTGACACAGACTTCATCCTTTGCCAAAATCCCCATATGAGCACCACAACAGGCACCACAGGTAGGAGGACCAACTACTGCTCCTGCTTCCATAAAGATATCAATTAGGCCTTCTTTCAATGCCTTTAGATAGATAGATTGGGCAGCAGGCAAAACTTCGGTTCTTATCTTTACTTTTTTGCCTTTTAAAATCCGGGCAGCAGATCTCAGGTCCTCTAATTTCGCACCAGTGCATGAGCCTATATAGGCCTTATCGACTTCAATACTTTGCAACTCTCTTGCAACAGCAGCATTTTCTGGTGAAAAAGGTTTTGCGACAATTGGTTCAAGATTATCTATTTCAAAAGTAAACTCTTCGAGATAATGTGGATCATCTCCTAAAATTGGTTTGTAGATTTCTGAAGTTCTTTCGTTTATATACGCGTCCGTAACAGCATCTGGCTCTATAATTCCATTCTTTGCTCCTGCCTCGGTGGTCATATTTGTAAGTGTCAATCTTTCTTCCATACTCATCTCTCTTACCGCATTTCCGGCAAATTCCATGGCCTTATAATTTGCACCGTCAGTTCCAATATCACTTATTATCTTTAGAATGATATCTTTGGCCATTATATGCGCTGGTTTTTTTCCAATTAATTTAAACAAAATAGTCTCAGGTACCTTTAACCAAATCCGTCCATGCATCATTGCATATGCAATATCTGTGTGTCCCAGACCTACTGCCAATGCCCCAAGAGCTCCTGTTGTATTGGTATGAGAGTCACCTCCAATGTAGAATTCTCCTGGTAATACCAACGCTTCCTCATGTGAAAGGGTATGGCAGATCCCGTACTGTCCTAGTCCGTATTTAAAGTGCTTTTTAATTCCATATTTTTCTGCCCAGTTCGTGAGTTTTGTGATATTTTCAGCAGAAATCCTGTCTGCAGATGGAACAAAATGATCTTCAGCTATCCAAACTCTATCGGCATTCCACACTTTCTCAAGGTCAATTCCTTTCTTGGCCCATTCCTCAAATACCTTAATTACTCCTGGTCCAGAAACATCATGAATCATTAACTTGTCAACGTTGGCAAAGACCACATCGCCAGGACTAACTGAATTCCTGCCCGATGCACGTGCTATTATTTTTTCGGTAATATTCATTTTTTGAAACTCAACTTAAATCCTTTTTTGACTTTAATAATTTTTCCTGAACACAAATATTGCAAGAAGGATCTTTATAAATAAATGCAAGTTTTTCCAATTAAAATCGCAAAAAGAAGTGTGGGGTTTGACCTTTTTAGGACAATAGTTGATTCAGAATTTGACTTTCAAGAAGATGATATCATAGTTATGTCAAGCAAGTTTGTTTCGGTTAGCGAAGGTTCTCTGATTGATTTAAAGAATGTCAAGCCAACTAAAAGAGCAAAAAGCCTGGCGTCAAAATTCAAGATGGATGAAAAAATTGCACAAATCGCCTTGAAAGAATCAGATTATATAGTCTCAGGAATTCCAGGTTTTTTGTTAACAATAAACGACGGCATGATTGCACCCAATGCGGGCATTGACAAGTCAAATTCGCCTCCTGGAAAAATAATACTTTATCCTGAAGATAGTTTCAAGTCGGCAAAAAGGTTACGCAAAAAATTCTTGGAAAATCTCGGAATAAGCGTTGGAATTGTAATTTCGGATAGTAGACTAATGCCCACAAGGATAGGTTGTACTGGAATTGCCGTTGGAGTTTCTGGATTTGAACCCGTTGAAGATGAGAGAGGTAAAAAGGACCTTTATGGAAAGAAGTTAATGGTAACATTCAAGGCCACTGCGGACTCCCTTGCCACCAGTGGAGTATTGCTAATGGGCGAGAGCAATGAATCTACACCTATTGTTGTCGTAAGGGGTGCAAAGGTTCATAAAACAAATAGAATTCTGAGTATGAAAGATATGACCGTTAAACCAAAAATCGATATTTATTTAAGAAATATGAATCGTGGTTTGATATAGTTTAGTTTAGCCTAGTTTACTTTAGTTTTTTAAATCCATAGAGTTTTAATACTGCTTTCATGTCAACATTTTAGTTATTAGGATGTCAGAATTCCTAACTCGTTATCCAAGACGAATCAATTTGCTAAAGGGCTTGCATGATTTTATCCGGCAAGAAGAGATAGAATTTGATCAATTGAGTCTTATCGTCAAGGTAAAGAAAGAAGAATTGGTAAAAACATTATTTGCTGAAGGGTTCAAAAAGGTAAAATTTGAAAACAGGAAACCAACTCAGATAGGTAGTGGCTTTAGTAAAAAACTCAAGAATCCTTGGGAAATGCATTTACGTCTAATGAATCTCCATGAAGGTTTAATAGCGATAAAAGCAGAGGTAGAGATTTCTCGACGATATATTCAGCATATCGGTTCTGTAAGAGCACCTGTGGTCTATGAGATTGAATCCATACTTAAGAAACACAGGATAGAATACAATATTTGGAATGAAAAACTGCGGGACTATATCACTCATATTGTTGACAATCATCAAATTAAATTGAAGGGTCCTAGGCTCCATGCTATGCCATGGAAACTCATGATACTCGGTGATACATTGCTGTTGTTTATTTACGCACTAAATTTTTTCCGGCCTATCTAAAAATATTGACTGAATTTCACTCTATTGACTTTAAATTAAGACTTCTCCTCGTCAACACATTATGTAGTCTGTTTTACTTGCCTTTTTCTTTTTCTTTTTCTTTCTAAGCGAACAATTATTTCTATGCCCAAACTTTTTCCTTGAATGTGAATTTTTTATTTAATATGAAACTAATTGTAGTAGCTATACCTATTGCTACAATAAGTGAAATTCTATATGGGATCGAATTCTCAACCATGTAATACAGGAGAAAAATTTGAATAAGCAGGGCAATGGCGCTTGCGCCTATGAATGAAGAGTATTGTTTTACAGTAGTTCTGATGGCAAATCGCCTGTCTTCAAACGTCCAATACTTGTTTAGAAAGAAGTTGGATGTTGCTGAGATAACGGCTCCAATAATAGAAGCCTCAATGTACCACAGGTTTGATAATAATCTTAAAGAATTAGCCACGTCATTAGCCAAAAGAAATGAGATAATATAGTTAATAATTAAACCGGATATGCCGACAGTGTAGTATCTGCCTACCTTTGAGAGAAAAAGAACTGATCTTTTATCCACCTGTTCGCTTATTTTGATTTTATCCGATTTCTGTCCATGCCTATACAGTTGCCATATTGCTTGAGCGTAATTCATTATTACACTACGGTCCATTTTGCTCTTTCCAGACTGCCTATCTGTAAATGTATAAGGAATTTCTTTAGCCAGAATATGCTTATTTTTTACTAAAATTTTCAATAATATCTTGTAGCTTTTTGTAGTAATGGAGATATTTTCAATCAGTTCACGAGGCAGTGCAAAGAAACCTGACATGGGGTCATTTACACGTCTTACGTTTAA
>JAATVM010000178.1 GCA_014523495.1 Nitrososphaerales archaeon TH1920 | reverse complement strand
TAAAACCATCCTGTTGAATCTTGTTTCTATCTAGGATAGCTACAAGATTGTCTAGCTTGAACTTTGAAGCAGCCATTGCAGCTTCCCATATTTGTCCCTCATTTGATTCACCATCACCGATTAAAGTGTATACTCTATTTTTTCCCCCATCTCTTTTCTTTGCGAGTGCAATTCCTATTGATACAGATAAACCAATTCCTTCAGACCCACCAGAATATTCTATCCCTGGAAAGCTGTGATTTTTTTGTCGTTCCGAATATCTAACTGGATGTCCTTGAAGACGTGAACCAAGCTTTCTTAGTGTTTTTATTTCCTTGGTATCGATATATCCAGCAATAGCCAAAACTGCATAGAAGCCGGGTGCAGAATGTGCTTTTGAATTAATAAAATAGTCTCTTTCTTCCCATAATGGATCACTAGATCTATGTTTCATTTTATGAAAATATAGAACCCCCATAATTTCTGCAGCTGAAAAAGATGCTCCGGGATGTCCCGATCCTGCTTCAGCGATTCCTTGAATCGCCAACATTCTTACATCCCTTATTTTCCGATTGAGCTCAAGATATCTCATTTTTAGTGCCATTTAGATACCCCAAATAGAACCCAAGAACACCAGCATTGGATATTTATTGTAATAAGATTGTACGATAAAAACATATGTAATTGTCACTTTGAGTTTTCTAATTACGTTCTCATGACTTCATAAGATGTGTGGATGTTTATTATGTATTTTATTATTCAAGACGCAATCAAAATCAGTGATATTCTCAAAATACACAAGAATGATCTGTAAAATCTCAAGGAAAATTGGATGCATTTAGATTTATTAGAAATAAGAACCAATAATACCATATGAGTGAATATGACGATCTAAAAACTGGAGATATAGTAGCTGAAGCACTCATTGATTGGAAGGTTGATGTCGTATTTGGTATTCCTGGAGATAGCATTAACGGATTTATAGAAGCTTTAAGGGTAAGAAAAGACAAAATCAAATTTGTCCTTGTAAGACATGAGGAATCTGCAGCCTTGATGGCATGTGGATACGCAAAATATACAGGAAAACTTGGAGTATGTACTGCGACAGCAGGGCCAGGTGCAATACATCTTTTGAATGGATTGTATGATGCTAAGGCAGATAACACTCCGCTAATTGTCATAACAGGAGGAACATCTACTGATTTAATGAATTCAAGTTTTCAACAAGATGTAAATTTATTGCATCTATTTTCTGATGTTTCAGTTTACAACAGCATGATAGGTTCACCGCAACAGGCGGAAATGGCGGTAGACATAGCATGTAGAACTGCACATGTTCGTAAAGGAGTCAGTCATCTTAATATCCCAACGGATGTACAGGAGCAAAAACTAGAAGGTCATTATTCAAGACACAAAGTTCCAGGACATACATCTGATATCTCTGTTCCTCCAACATCAGCTGACAGAAAATTGATTGAAAAAACTGCTGATATACTGAATAATGGAAAAAAAATTGTGATACTAGTTGGCCAGGGTGCATTGCATGCCTCAGAAGAAGTTATTGCTGCAGCAGAAAAACTAAATGCTCCGATAATAAAAGCAATGCTAGGGAAAGCCGTTATTCCTGATGACCATCCTTACAGCTTGGGAGGTATTGGTCTTTTGGGAACCGAACCTTCGAGCGACGCCATGTCTGAGACTGATACGTTATTCATGGTGGGAACATCATTCCCTTACATCGAATATCTTCCCAAACCTGGACAAGCCATAGGAATTCAAATTGATATAAAACCAGAAAAAATTGGATTGAGATATCCTGTTAGAATTGGTCTAATAGGCGATTCCAAACAAGTATTGTCAGAATTAATTCCGTTACTGCATGATAGAAGAAAATGGGGAAATGACAATGATCCAAGTATCCAATTTTTAAAATCAAAACAAAATGCTATGAAAAAATGGAACGACTTACTAAATGAACAGAGTAGTCGTGATGATGAACCAATAAAGCCTCAGGTTATCGCTGCTGCGGTATCAAATGTATTGGATGATAATGCGATAATATCAGTAGATAGCGGAATCAATACTTGCTGGGCTGCTAGATTCCTAAAAATAAAAAATGGCATGAAATTTTCAGGATCCGGATCGCTTGCAACTATGGGATGTGCAGTACCATATGCCATTGCTGCTAAGATTGCATTTCCGGAGAGACAAAGCATTGCATTTGTTGGAGATGGTGGATTTACAATGCTCATGAGTGAATTTGCAACTGCTGTTCAATACCATCTACCTATTAAAGTGATAATAATGAATAACAAAATTTTGGGAATGATACGATGGGAACAAATGGCCTTTCTTGGTAACCCAGAATATGGAGTAGAATTTTCACCTATAGATTTTGTCAAATTTGCTGAAGCATGTGGTGGAAAGGGATTTTCAATAAAAAAAATAGAAGAGGTAAAACCCGTTATTCATGAAGCTATGATGGAAAATCAGGTGCCTGTTATAGTCGATGCTCACGTAGATCCATTTGAAGCGCCGCTACCTCCAAAAATTAGTATGGAATTTGTTAGAAATATTGCAAAATCATTTACAAAAGGACAGCCACATGCAAAAGAAATTGGAATTACTTTGTCAATCGATCAATTACATGAAAAATTGAGACGATTACATTCACATAAACAGGAAAACTCAAATTAATTTAATAAAAGTCAAATGTACAAGTTTTAAGTATAGTCTACAGAAAAATCAGGTTTTCTAATCTATGATGGTAGACCTAACCGTATGATTGAAAAATCATCATGTTCTATAGATAATGATAATGAGATATTTGGAAGCCTTGGCCGGGATTTGGACCCGGGACCTTTGCCTTACCAAGGCAACGCTCTACCAGGCTGAGCTACCAAGGCAACTTGAAAACAACACATAGAACAAAAGTAGGGTTTCATTAAGATATCTAATAGTAAAGATTTCATCTATAACGTTTAATTACCATCTATTTATCAAATGTGATTGTTTCATGCGGGGGTTGTAGAGCCTGGCCAAATAGCAATATGGTTTGGAAACGCAGGACTTAAGATCTTATAAATTGGGGATCCTGTCCTTCAGGGGTTCGTGGGTTCAAATCCCACCTCCCGCACTCACGTACTAATAGGTCTATTCACGATATCAATTTATGATTAGTTCTCTATTCAACTGATTTGTAAACTAATGGTGTTATTGGTAATTCAGCCATTCAACTAAATGCTATTTGTTCTAGTTAAGTCACGTTCTTTTGATTGATATTCATAAAAAGAACAAGGTTCATATTCCCTTAATTAGAAATGCTAAAAATAGCATTAAGAATGTAATAAATAGATTACATTTTTAAAACAATTCTAATTTCATTGTTTAGAAATAAGTCAAGATAGCCAGATTCAACATAAAATGTGGATTCTAAATAGATATAATGAATAATTAAATATGAAAAAAAGAACTAGTAAACTATGGAGATAAAAACATCTCTGGATACGATTTCTGAAATATACAGAAAATTAGAAAATAATGTTAGCAAGTATAAAAAAATCGTGGGTAGACCACTTACTGCTTCTGAAAAAATTCTTGTAGGTCATATTCATAATTCGGATATTAAGAGTGAAATTCAATCTGGGTCGGATTACATCTTCCTAGATCCAGATAGAGTTGCATTGCAGGATGTAACAGGTCAAATGACCTTCTTGCAATTCATGCAGTCAGGTCTCAGAAGGGTAATTGTTCCCACTACGGTTCATTGTGATCATTTAATTCAGGCCAGGATTGGTGGTGAGTCCGATACTAAACTGGCACTTTATGAAAATAACGAAGTTTACAAGTTTCTCGAATCAGCTTCAAAAAAATATGGGATTGGATTCTGGAAACCAGGTTCTGGGATAATTCATCAAGTAGTACTTGAAAATTATGCTTTTCCAGGAGGTTTGATTATAGGTACTGATTCACATACACCTAATGCAGGGGGTCTTGGGATGATTGCAATAGGCGTAGGGGGCCTTGATGCTGCGGAAGTAATGGCGGGTTTGCCCTGGGAACTTTTATGTCCAAAACGCATTGGTGTGTTTCTGACCGGGAAACTTAATGGATGGACATCACCAAAGGACATTATACTTTATGTAGCTTCCAAACTTAAAGTCTACGGAGGAACAAATGCAATAATAGAATATTTTGGTCCTGGTGCAAGGACCATCAGCTGTACAGGAAAGGCAACTATTACAAACATGGGTGCAGAAATTGGTGCTACATGTTCTATATTTTCACATGATAAAAAGATGGATACTTATCTTCGGGCTACAGGCCGGGAAGGTATCGCAGATCTCGCAAATAAATACAGAAATTTATTTGCACTGGATCAAGAATTAGAAGATGAGATTTCAAAAGACAAAAATAAAGCGCACGATTATTTTGATCAATTAGTTGAGTTAGACCTCTCTAATCTTGAACCTTATATAGTTGGGCCGCATACTCCAGATTTAGCAAGACCCATATCGAAAATGGCAAGTGACGTTGAAAAGAATAACTATCTTGATACGATTTCTGTGGCACTAATTGGAAGTTGTACAAACTCCTCATATGAAGACATGTCGAGGGCAACTGATATTGCCGAACAAGCAAAGTCAAAGGGAATAAAAGTAAAGGTTCCTCTGCAAGTTACTCCAGGATCAGAAATGATTCGTGGTACGATAGAAAGGGATGGACAGATGAAAGCTCTAAAGGATATCGGAGCAAATGTACTGGCTAATGCATGTGGTCCGTGTATTGGACAATGGAATAGACCCGAGCTTAAAAAAGGAGAACCCAACACTATAGTAACATCTTATAATAGAAATTTTCCGGGTCGTAATGATGGAAGAAGAGAAACAATGAACTTTATTGGCAGTCCTGAATTAGTAATAGCTTTAGCTTTAGGTGGAAGGCTTTCGTTTAATCCTTTAATTGATGAATTGGTTGCAAATGATGGTACAAAATTCAAACTAAACCCCCCCAAAACGGCACCAGAGGTCCCAGCGAATGGCTTTGTCTATAATAAAGATGTTTATCTTCGGCCTTTCCAAGAATCGGAAATTGGTGATGTAATAATCGATCCACATAGTTCCAGACTACAAAAATTGGAACCTTTCCCTCAATGGGATGGAAATGATTTTGAAAAGTTGCCAATACTGGTTAAGGTCAAGGGAAAGTGTACCACCGATCATATTTCACCTGCCGGTCCTTGGTTAATGTATAGGGGTCATCTAGACAAGATAAGCGATAATCTTCTTCTGGGTGCAGTTAATGCCTTTCACGAAGATCAAGTAGGAAAAGGTAACAATATTTTCACTGGCAAGATAGAATTATTGGCTCACATAGCACGTGAATACAAATCAAGGGGTATGAGATGGATGATAATTGGCGATAGTAACTATGGTGAAGGAAGTAGTCGAGAACATGCTGCAATGACTCCACGCTATCTAGGCTGTTGTGCAGTAATTGCAAAGAGCTTTGCAAGAATTCACGAGACTAACCTGAAAAAACAAGGAATACTCGCTCTTACGTTTGTAAACCCTACAGACTATGACAAGATATTAGAGGATGATAGATTAAGCTTATTGGACCTTAAAAATCTCCAAGAAGGTAAACCTGTTAAATCCATTATATACCACAGTAACGGTACTGATGATGAAATCTTGCTCAAGCATTCATATAACGTTTCACAGATAGAATGGTTTAAAGCTGGTTCAGCGCTCAATTTGATGCGCACTAAATAACTATTGTTACACTAAAAATTTTGATGTCCTTTATTTGCATCTTTCCAATTCGTTACCAATTGGATAAATAATCTATGCATTCTATAATCCCCGGATAATTCAGGATGAAAAGATGTGCCAATTATATTTTCTTGCTTGACTGCTACTATTTTCTCGTCAAACTTGCTCAAAATTTCCACCTGTGGACCTACCGAAATTACAGTGGGTGCTCGTATAAAAATTCCTTTGTAATCATTTCCTATGCCTGATATATTCAACTTTGATTCAAATGAATCATACTGTCTTCCAAAGGAATTTCTCTCTACTTCTATATCTAATACACCTAACAATAATTGTCTTTTATTGCCCACAATCTTATCATAGGATTTTTTTGCCAATACAATCATACCAGCACATGTTCCCATCACAGGTAATCCTTCTTGTAGTATTTTCGTAATCGCATCTAATAACCCATTCTTTATTGCAATTAGTAAACCCATTACGGTACTTTCACCACCAGGGATAATCAAACCATCAATTTTCATAATTTCTTCAGGGTAACGAACAGAAAGAACTTTTCCTTTCAGATTCATTTCTTTTAATGCATTAGTTGTGGCTTTGATATTCTCTTCAATATCGCCTTGAAGACCTAATACTCCAATTAGTAACTCATTATTCATATTGTCGGTCCTCTTTCTTGCATCTTTAAATCCAAATTCTTAGTATCAAGCCCAAGCATTGATTTTTTTTCATCGATCATTTTTTGTGCCTCTAGAACTGTTTTAGGATCGTCAAAGTAAGTGGTTGCGATTACAACTGCTTTTGCTCTTTCAAGGGGATCTTCGGCTTTGAATATTCCAGATCCTACAAATATTCCATCACAGCCCAGCTTCATTAGTAGCGCAGCATCCGCAGGTGTCGATATTCCTCCAGCAGCAAAATTTACAACAGGCAACCTCCCCAGCTTCCCAGTTTCTTTAACTATCTCAAAAGAAGATTGTATCTCTCTTGAAATCCTAATTAGTTCTTGATCATCGTTATTATCGTAAATTCCCTTTATTTTTTTGATTTCATTATTTACCATTCTTATATGAGCTACTGCTTGTGATACATCCCCTGTTCCTGGCTCACCTTTTGTTCTTATCATTGCAGCACCCTCTTCTATCCGCCTTAGTGCTTCCCCTAAATTCTTGGCTCCATTTACAAATGGTGTAGTGTAATTCCACTTCCAGATGTGTCGATTTTCATCGGCGGGACTGAGTACTTCGCTTTCATCCACCATATCAACTCCTATCTCTTCAAGGATGCTAGCTTCAGAGGAATGACCTATTCTGCATTTTGCCATTATTGGGATACTCACAGAATCTAGGATTGATTGAATTACCTTTACGCTAGCAGTTCTAGCAACTCCACCTGCATGTCTTACATCGTAAGGAAGTTTATCCAAAACCATGACTGCTACTGCTCCTGCATCTTCTGCTATTTGTGCTTGCTCTACGTTAGTTACATCCATTATTACACCATGTTTTTGCATGTGGGCAAAGCCACGTTTTATCAGAGCGGTCCCACACAAAACCTCCTTAGTGTCAACTGTTGAAATTTTGATTCCCTTAGATGAGGGATATGAACCCGCTTGCGATATTGTCATCTACTGTTTTTTCTAATTTGCATTATTTAGGTATTAGTCTTTGAACAAAATCAAAGGCTATCAGAGTTTATCAGAGCTGACTCTCCTATTTCGACTCTCTAATAACTCCTCGACTGTATATCTTTCTGAATTTGATGAATTATCAATATTCTAAATAATCAACTGTTTAGTCGCCTGAGGTAAAAAGTTTCTTGTTTAAAGAACATCCCCACTATAAATGGAGAATAGAACTAAATAGACACTGATACTTAATTAATGTCGAATTTATGATAGAACCTTTGGACAAAGCTATTCTGACGGCTATTTATGTTTCTTCACTTGATTCAGAAATTTTGCCATTAGAATATATAAAGAACAGAACTACGATTTCAGAAGATCTGTTTAGACAAAAAATTGACAAAATGATAGAAGATGGTTTTGTAGAGAAATCTGATCCACTCAGGTTAACTTTCCTAGGGAGAGGTTTACTAAAAATTGTATTGATAGGAGGAGTATTTGATATTGTGCATCCTGGGCACATACATACATTAAAGGATGCAAAAAGTCAGGGCGACATATTGGTTGTCGTGGTAGCAAGGAGTTCAACTGCACTTAAAATTAACAAACATAGAAAAATATATCACGATGAATATCTTAGGAGAGAGCTAGTTTCATCCATTAGATATGTAGATTATGCAATCATTGGAAGAGAAGGTTCATTATATGATACAGTAGAATTTGTAAAGCCCGATATTATCGCCTTAGGATATGATCAGATACATACTGAAAAAGAAATTGCAGTAAATTGTTCAAAGAGAGGCATAAATACTCAAATAATCCGCTTAAACACCCCAGTCCCCGGCTCTAAAAGTACCCAGATTAAGGAAGAATTGGGTCATTCAATTTATGATATATGATTCTGTTCTATTTTTGGATGCCTGTAAAGTTACTTTAACATTATCACCGTTCTTTAGACCCATTACTTGTTTGATATTAACAGGAGCAATGATTTCCAGCATGTTCTTATCATGGTGAGTTCGTTCAAGAATCAACAGGTCCGACTGAATATCTACATTGTCGTTCATGATTGCAGAGTAACACTTGACCCAGCCATAAGTTCGTTCGGAATCACTGAAGCCATCAATGAATTGATAGCCAAATCTTTCAATTTTTTCTCTATTTTCTAACGACAGTGGATCAAATATTCTAATATTTAGAGTGCCTGGGTAAGGTATATAACCTATCTTTTTTTTAAATTGCTTTCGATATCCTTCAAGACTCATGTAGTACTTACCCTCACCCATTCCGGAAACCAGAATACCATTAAAATGAATATTTCCTGGAGATGAATTTAGTGCCATATTAAGAAACTCTGACATTTTTTTAACAGATGAGAGACCTTCTTCTGTTACCCTGATCACATAACCATGTCCTTTCTTGATACGTTCTACATATTTCATTTCTTGCAATTCCAAAATTATTTTTGAAGCTGCTTGCTGTGACTTGTTTATTTCTATTCCAATATCCGTGCTGGTAAATTCAATAAAATTATCCTTGGCACCTTTAAGCAATAGTTTGGCTAGCGTTATTATGTATTCAGACTTTATATCTTGCATCTTATTCTTTAATTGCCAATACCGATCTGTTCAAATGTTCTTACTGTGATTTCCGGCGATTTCTTTAATTCGGCCATCCTATGGCCTACTACATACTCAATGCCTGCTTTGTATGCGGCATCAATTAGTCGTTGCGTAATAATTCCATCCATCACTAGATACCTAGCACCTTCTAAAGAATCCAATCTTTTGATTAATTCTGATACTGGTACCTTTAACAATACCTGCTTCGAATTATCCAATATCAGAGCCTCCAATGTTTCATTGATTTGTGGATACGCTTCTTTAATGGCTGAAGTTATTTGAGGATCATCTTTTGCCTTTTCACCATTGTCAAAATTGGGAGCACCCTGATATGCTAAATTATTATTTTCATAAATTTTTGATCTCTTTGTGCTCTTCTGATGCTGAACTGGAACCTCATATTGTTCGGTTGTAGGTTCAATTACATCCTTAAGTATATCAGATATCTCCAATGGAGTACACTCTTCTACTTCTTTACCAGCTGGAGCTCTCAAGACTTTATCAATTTTAACCAGTCCTTGCAATTCTTTTAAGATTAGGTCAGCTGCCCTATCACCATCTAGAAATGCTATTACTTTCTTTCCTGATGTCAAGTTCGTAATAGTTTCATCTATTTTAGCTCCTTCAATAGCAATAGAGTTATCAAAACCTGCTCGTAAAAGGTTAATCACATCGGCCCTCCCTTCAACAAGTATTATGTATGGTGAATCAAATACACCAGTTCCACATGCTAGCTGGGCTTTTCCAAATGTGGTTAGTTTTCCTGGTTTGCTCGCATCATATACATCACGCAGCATTTCTTCTCCTTCACTAATTGTCTTTGTTGCCCATTCTTGAATTATTTTTTTGGCTCTATCTACAATAATTTTTTTCTTAATGGCTCTTATGTCATCAATACCGACTAACAGAAACTTACCCTGAAAAGGTCCAACTTTATCTATACTTTCAATTGCAGCAGATATTAATGCAGCAGTGGAAATGTCAGTGCTCATAGGAAGCAGTGCGTCGCCCTTAGTTGTATTCGATTTGGTATCAACATTTACTTCAATTCTACCAACCTTTGATACTTTTTGCAACTCATTCAGATTCATCTCAGGGCCTAGTAATCCCTCTGTCTGGCCGAATATTGCGCCAATTATATCGGCCTTTTCTACTATCCCATCAACTTCGAATTTAAGTTTAACATGATATTTTACTATACCAGTATTAGGCAATTTCAAACCCTCATATTTGTAAATACGATGGTAAGCTTATCTTGCTTGAATATAAGTGCTTTGACATATTATGAAACAGATTTCAATACCATTTTTTGCCTCAAATCAAATCAAAGTTGTCTAGAAATATTTCATATTACCTAGCACTCGAATAAAAAAATTGGACCGATTTTTTATCATTAACTCTGAAGGACTGAAATATTTGCCCAAGATATTTCAGGATGCTAAATAGTTTATCTTAGAAATTTATGAATAATTGAGCTTCATTCCAAGAAAAGATTAATTATGTGAGCTTGAGTTCACGTACTGAAGAATGACTGATTGGGATCTTATAACTCCAGGTATAGGACT
>JAATVM010000177.1 GCA_014523495.1 Nitrososphaerales archaeon TH1920 | reverse complement strand
TGGGTTTTTTGCTGTAAACTTATCAGAAATCCACAGATGACCACACCTTTCACACTTAAAACCATCAACCTTAACAATACCCATATTTTCCTTTTCCATACTAACAGCATATACCTTACTTATATTATATATGTTTTACCTGTGGTATAGACTACTAGTAATCTATTTATTATAATACTTGCAGTATATACCTTAGCCTTGATTGTAATTTTTTTGTAATTTTGAGATACACTTATTTCATTTCTCATAGAATTCATATACTGGTTAATTGTTCGAGTGTTATTTCCACATGACTCAATCAATCGATAAAATTCTGGGAGTAGTCCCTCCATACCTTGCTGGTCTATTTGATTCCGCAATAATCTACCTTAGTCGAGGGGAAATATAAGTAAATTGGGATATATCAAATGTTTATATCTTTATAATTTCTATTTAAGAAATATAAAATCAATTGGAATATTACCTATGTCCCTATGCTAAATCCGGTCAGATAGGTCTCTTGGTCTTCTGTAAGAGTATCTATATTAATGTCCATTGATTCTAATTTGGCTCTTGCAATTTCTTGATCCTGCGATCTTTCAATTTCATATACCAAAGGCAAAAGTGATCCCTTCGATTGGATCAGTTTTATAGATGAAAGTAGCTGGTTGGCAAAGCTCATGTCCATTACCTCTGAGGGATGACCTTCAGCAGCGACGAGATTCACTAATCTTCCTTCTCCAATGAGATATAGTTTATTTCCTCTCTTAAGTTCATATTCTGTTGTATTCTCATTAATTTGTTTTACCAATCGTGAGTTTGATTTAAGTGCATCAACAGAAATCTCCACGTTGAAATGTCCTGCGTTGGCCAAAATGCTGCCATCTTTCATTTGCAAAAAATGTTCCTCTCTGATTACATCCTTACATCCAGTTGTAGTGATAAATAGGTCACCTGTCATAGCCGCAGATGACATAGGTAAAACAGAGAAACCATCCAATTTTGCTTTTAATGCTGCAATGGGATCAATTTCGGTTATTGTGACATTCGCTCCAAGTCCAGCGGCTCTTCTTGCAATTCCTTTTCCCACATGTCCATATCCTGACACAACAACATTTTTTCCCGAAATCAGTATGTTGGTAGCCCTAATTATACCGTCCAAAGCTGACTGACCTGTACCATAAAAATTATCAAAATCATGTTTAGTTTCAGCATCGTTCACGGCCATTATGGGATATTTGAGTTGCCCATTTTTTTCCATCGCGCGCAATCTGATGACTCCAGTAGTAGTCTCTTCTGTTCCACCATAAACTTCTGTTAGATTTCCACTGGAACTATGCATTTCAACAGTCAGATCTGCTCCATCATCAATTGTAACATTGGGCTTTATTCTCATTGTTGAACGAATATCATCATAGTATTGTTCATTTGAAACTCCCCTACTTGCAAAAATTGAGGTTCCTTCATCAACGAGTGCCGCAGCAACATCGTCTTGTGTACTAAGAGGGTTACAACCACACCAACTTAAATCTGCACCTAAATCATGTAATGTACGAATTAATACTCCAGTTTCTTTTGTAACATGCAGACAACCAGCAATTTTAACACCTTTTAAGGGACTATTGACTCTTAATTTTTTTTTTAAATTAAATAGTACTGGCATATGTACTTGTGCCCAATCAATTTTTTTCTTTCCCTCTTCAGCTAAATTGGGATCTTTGATTCTATAATTCATTCATCTCTGTGATCTATATGAGACATATTATTCTTCACCTCAAACCAAAAATCCAGCTGAGCAGTTCGAATTTACATAGACTAAATGGTAAATAATGCCAGTACACTTATAGCATTTAAGATTGGTGAAATACTACATTATAATCAAATAGACCATACACCAAGCTAATATATAAAAAATATATGAAATAATTTATCGAGAAAATCATGAAAAGACTTCAAATTGCGGTCATAGGATACAATGAAGATAAGTCTGATGAAAAGACAAACAAGATTGCATATCAAGTTGGAACTGAAATAGCGAAAGCAGATGCTATTCTAATTAGTGGTGGTCTTGGAGGTGTCATGGAAAATGCTTGTAAAGGAGCAAAAGACCATGGCGGTCTTACGGTTGGAATCATTCCTCAGGAGGAGGTTTACTTTGCAAATAAATTTTGTGATGTGGTAATTGCAACCGGAATAGGCTATGCCAGAGACTTTATTGTGGCAACATCTGCAGATGGAATCATAGCTGTTGGTGGAGGCGTAGGAACTTTGATAGAGCTCTGTGTTGGGTATATGTTAAAAAAAATATTAGTTACAATACCTAGCAGTGGAGGCACTGCCAAAAATTATGGTGGAAGATATCTTGATGACAGAAAGAGAGTATTCATTCAAACCTCGCAAAGCGCGTCTTCTGCAGTCAAAGTAATATTAGATTATTTTGGTTCAAAGCAATAGCTATGGATATTAAAAATGGAAATCAGATTGAATTATTTTGATATAGATTTTAAGTAAGGGTCAGGCGCGTAAAACGATCCGTTTCTTTCTTTCAAGTGATTCAAGGTATTTATTATTTTTTCAAAACCAAACTCTTTTCCAATCTCGAATAGTTCCTTTTTAATACCCATTCCAAGTTTTAAAGCTAATTCGACATCTTCTTTCGTACACACATTATTGGAAATAAGCCAAGCAGCATTATTTATCGCGACTGATAGAATCCTAATTGGATCATATTGTTTGGCTTCCTCCTCAGACAGTGGAATCCTCTCATAATTCTTGTCTCCGTATAAATGGAAGCCTTCTCCTGATTTTTTACCGTATTTTCCAGATGAAAATAAATGTTCTATTTTAGGATGAGGATTTACTACGGTTTTGTCACGAGAGTACATTTCAACAGTTGCTTTGTGAATAACATCAAGACCAGTATAATCTGCCAATTCAAATATACCCATTGGTAGAAACATTTTGAATTTTACAGATGAGTCAATTTGTGTCATACTTTTACCATCACTCTCTAGGCAATAAGCCGCCTCGTGCACTAACGGTATGAATATTCTATTTACAATAAATCCAGGAACATCCTTGTTACACAATACAGGATCCTTTCCTAGCGATTTTACAAAATTGATTCCAAGGTCAACAATTGATTTATCAGTGCGTGCTCCTGGTATTACTTCCACCAATTTCATTAATTGTGGCGGATTAAAGAAATGCAGTCCTATGAATTTGTCAGGCCTGCTGGACAATTGAGATATTTCACTAATTGGTAAAGTACTTGTATTTGATGAATAAATTGTCTTTTCTTGAGAAAATTGATCTACCTCAGAATAAACTTTTTTCTTGAGATTGAGATCTTCAGGGACTGCTTCAATAAGCAAGTCAGTGTCAATTAATGCTTCTCTGAGGTCGACAACAGGTTTTATTTTGCCATAAATTTTATCTGATTGCTGTTTGTCTATCTTATTTTTTTCAACTAGTTTATCTAAGGACCATCTTATTTTATTCATTGCATTATCTAAGAATTTTTCTTCTACATCGCGTAACGTTACATCATATGCATTCATCGCTGAAATCTGTGCTATGCCATGACCCATTATTCCCGAACCTAAAACTGTGATTTTATTTATCTTTGGCAATAGTAATATTCCAGAATTCATGATTTTTAATGTTACGATTCTCATTCAAAAATAATATTAGCTAAGCGTATGATTGAAGGCAATCCTCGAAACCGTTTTATTGATAGTCATTTATCATGAATAAATTATAGTTGATACGAGCATTCGCCCTCATGTTAAATCAGGATGATCCAAAAAAATGCACTGCATTG
The DNA here is from genome assembly GCA_014523495.1 of Nitrososphaerales archaeon TH1920. Taxonomy (GTDB): domain Archaea; phylum Thermoproteota; class Nitrososphaeria; order Nitrososphaerales; family Nitrososphaeraceae; genus TA-21. The sequence goes on along the minus strand of JAATVM010000177.1, from coordinate 5,072 downwards.
AAATTGATCAAATTGGGCACAATTAAACCTACTAAAACCATACAACCTAGAATGCTAGTTTTAAATCCATTTGCAAGAGAAGTTGTTTGCAAAACTGATCTAATTTTGGCAAATTCGATATGCGTTATAGACTGTTCTTGGACTAAGGCAAACGGAGTCCTAACAAATCACAAATATATGAGGAGAGGAATTGCTAGAAGAATCCCGGCTTTATTGGCGGGAAATCCAGTAAACTATGCAAGGCTTGGTAAATTATCAAGCGTTGAATCCCTGTCAGCGTGTTATTATGTACTTGGAGAAAAAAAATTTGGGATCAGTTTGCTAAATAAATTCAAGTGGGGTCATACATTTTTAGAACTAAATCATGATGCATTAGAGGATTACTCAGATGCAGATAATAGCAATGATGTACTAAAAATAGAATTAGAATATTTTGGCAACAGAATTTTGGGCAACAAAAGTTGATCACAAATAATCTTATTATGTGTTGATCTGATATCAGTATTTGTCATAAGGTATTGTTTCCATTTATGGTATACTTTAGGGTTTGAAATCTAAAAAGTATAATATGAATTTGGATGTAAAATTAAGCTGGTATCCTATCTGCTCGAAACCAGCCATTCTATTATTCTATCTAAATTATCACTAGTAATTGTGACTCGTATAGGCCCAAGAGGTGATTCTTCATTGTGTTCAGCCAATGATATCACACCACTGTAGGCAGCTTGCTTATTCAATAAGAACCATGTGAGATTATCTTTTCTATTCCATTCCAAAAGTTTTCTCAAAACGGCAGAAGAGGATTTTGATCTTACACCAACTCGTATATGATGTAATGAAAGAATTCCTGTACAAGTAGCTACCAAACATCCATTTTTTATTATAGGGTGACATCCATTAGCAACGTTTAGTAGACATTTTTTTACTTTTTCTGGATCTTCAGATGGCTTAACAACAGTTTCTACCTTTAATTCAATATTCTCATCTTGAAGATCATCAATCTTTCTGGACAATTATCAACACACTATTTTCACTTTATTCCAATTTCTTGAATCCACTTTTGTACAGTAACGAAACTGCGTTCGCATAGTTCGGGTATTGAAATATCATTGTTTGAAATACTTTCGTCAGCTAACGCTATGGCATTACTTATTCCAACCTCCATCTCAATTTTATCGCGCTTGTCAAATTCATCGATAGTGGAGGGTACGTCTGAACGTCTTCTTTCCTTAACATGGGTATATCTGGTCAGTGTTGAACCATGAATAGCTAATAATTTGACACTTCCTATCGATCTAAGAACTTGGACTTCTGCCATGCTTCTAATCCCATCTACTATCACAACACTCAATTTCTTATCTTTTTTTTTCATTAACTTGATTTTGTCCACGATCAAGTGTGCGATAGCCTCGGGCCCGCTCTTCTTTCTAAGTCTTAACATCAGTTTCGCAAGGTTGTCACTTGTGGGTTCCAATCCATCAATCTCTGCAACCTCTCTAACTACATCTCCCATGATTAAAAGTGGAATTCCTTTCTGGGATAGGTATCTAGCAACTGTAGTCTTACCAGCTCCAGGCATACCAGTTAGAGCGACAATCAGAATATCCTTTGACATGATAAAATCAAGTGGCTATGATATTTTTTTTAATAACTAATGTATTAAGTTTAGCAAATTTTTTGCAGCCAGCTGTATATCTTCTGCTTTGATTGTTTTTCTTCCAGCATGAATACTTAGATCAACGGCCTGATCAGAAATCTTAGTCGCGATTTCTTCTAGTATCCTTCTTAGTTGGTCCGCTGCTTCCTCACTAACTCTTTCCCCTCCTGATTTCTTTATGATTCTGTACATACCGGCAAGACCAAGTTCTGGACCATCTGTCATTTTTAATCAAGTATTGGTAGTTTGCCTTAAAGTATTATGTCAAAAAAATGAGAGTTCAAAATAAATTATGTTACAAAGTTTGCTAAAATACTAAACAAGAGTGCATTTTTTGAAATAAGTTAGAATAACAACATCGTCAATTCATATAAAGCTTGAAAATGGTCGTAAAGATTGGAATAATTATTGCGATTGTCTCTTGCAATTGTAGCAGGAATTCTACTCTTTCCTCACTTTTTACAAGTAAAACTGTAGATGAACCTCTACCGGGCTTGAATAGCGAAATTAAAGAAAATATGGACTTTAGTAAATTCATGAATTTAACTGAAGATGAAAGAACAAGTATCGTAAAAAATATGACTTCACAGCAGATTGATAATATAATGGTGATAGCTGCGAAATACAATAGTACAGTAACGGAAGATGTGACCAGAATGGATTCAAGTAGTATAAACAACACATTAACAGTAAGTTTTGAAGGCGTTGGGATGGACTTCATGATGTTAGTGGTATGGTCAAAATTTTTACATTTGCTGATGGAAAATCATTATTAAGACTAGAAGATTTTAAATCTACCAACTGCCCTGACCTTTACGTATATCTCAACAGATACAAAAGCATCCGATTCAGTGAAAGTTGGAAGATTAAAAGGCAATATTGGTCATCAGAACTATGAAATACCTCAAGTCGATTCATCCAAGTACAATATGGTTTTGATCTGGTGCAAAGCATTTTCAGTACTTTTTGGAAGTGCAGAACTTTAATTTTGATAAAAACTTACTTGTATGAAAATTGAATAGCTCATACAATCTGTTAGATTTTATTATCTCGATTTCACCAAACAGGTTCACGCTATATCAGGTTATATGTGGTAGTATCACATTAGAAAATTATTATCAATCATAAATGACTTGCGAATATTTCAAACAAGACATTTTTATTATGTATTTTCATCTATTATTAGTCACCAGGATGCTCATAAACAAGTTTATCGTAAAATCTAACTGATTTTACATTCACAAATTCCAGCATACCATATCTTGATAATTCTCTTCCAAACCCACTATGCTTGATACCGCCAAAAGGAACTCTTGGATCAGAAGCAACCATGTTGTTGACAGTAACTATTCCACATTCCATTTCCATTGATAATTTCTGTGCCTTAACTAAATCCCGCGTCCAGATACTTCCACCAAGACCAAAATCAGAATTGTTTGCTACATTTATGGCTTCAACAGCATCTTCAACTATCGTTATTGGGGCAACGGGTCCAAAAGTTTCTTCTTTTGACACCCGCATATTTGGATTGACATTTTTTATCACTGTAGGTCTGTAGAATGCACCAACACTACCAATCCTTTCCCCTCCAGTTAATAGCTCTCCACCATGACTTATGGCATCCTTTACCAGTGAATCGATATTATCTAAACTCTTTATACTTGATAGTGGTCCTATGTCAGTATTGTCAGACAGTGGATCTCCGACTCTTAATTTCTCTGTTTTTTGAACGAAGGATTCTATAAATTCATTTGAGATTTTCTTTGAGACAATGAATCTTTTTGAAGCAACACAACTTTGACCACAATTTAGAAATCTCCCTTTAATGGCTCCTGACGTGGATTTGTCAATATCTGCATCATCCAGAACAATGAATGGATCGCTCCCTCCAAGTTCTAGGACACATTTTTTTAGCCGTGAGGTGGCCCGTTGCGCTACTTTGGCTCCGATTTCAATACTTCCAGTAAAAGTAACTCCATCTATCTTGGAATCAATTAACATCTCTGCAATTTTTGAGTTACCAATGATAGTGTTAAACACCCCATCTGGAGCACCGCTTTTTTGTATGATTTTTTCTATCTCTATACCACATTGCATTGTCGCGCTAGCAGGTTTCAAAACAATTGTATTTCCAGCCATTAACGAAGGTGCTGCAAATCGTAATGCCTGCCAGTATGGAAAATTCCACGGCATAATACTTGCGATTACTCCCAAAGGTTGGAAAGTTATCATGGTCTTATTGGCGTCACTGTTTAGTGATTCATTGTTGAGGAGTAGGTCACCGTTGTATGAGTAAAATTCAACGGCCCAGGCACATTTTTCTATCTCTGAACGAGATTCCTTAATCGGTTTTCCCATCTCTTGAGATGCAATTCTAGCGAGGCGTTCCTTATCTTTTCTTAATTGCTCAGATAATTGAAGCAATATGATCGATCTGGTGCGAACATCACCTTTCCATCCTCTAAATGCTTCTCTTGATTTATTGACAATATTGGTAACTTCATCATTTGTCATATTTTTATACTCAGAAATAATCTGCTCATTAGCAGGATTGACGGTTACAACATTGCTATTCATTATTTACACCGTAATTATTCAAAGAGGCAATTAATATTCATATGCGCTATGTTAAATAACAAACATCTAATATCTAAGATCATTCAGAAATAACCTCAAATTTAGTTAAAAAATCGCGCATTCTTACCGCTATTATTTAATAATACATATAATAATTGATTTATTCGTTACTGAATATGAGATTATGAGATCTTGTCTTATTCTAATTAAATAAAAATCAAACATTGGACTAGCTAAGGGCGGTTTGTACCTTCACCGATTTTGAAAAATCTTAAATTTCTACAGTTAAGATACTATTTTATGAAGATTGGAATTATTGGAAACGGATTGATGGGATCTGCAATAGCTCATAGATTCTTAAAAAGAGGATTTGAAGTTTATTTGTATAACCGAACCAAAGAAAGATCAAATGAACTAGTAAAAGAGGGTGCAATTAGAATGGAACACCCTATGATGTTAGGAAAGAACTGTAATTTTATAATTATTAGCGTTACGGACGGTCATGCAGTAAAAGAAATTTTGTTTGGTGATAACGGATTGGTTCACTGCAATAACAATCAACTCACTGTCGTAGACACTAGTACAGTATTACCAGAAGATTCCATCTATTGTGCCGGCCAGATGAAAAAAGGAGGATATGGAATTATTCAGGCTCCAATAATGGGAGGTCCAGACGCAACAATGAAAGGGGATGTGATATCTATTGTTTCTGGGAATAAGAAAATATTTGAAAAATGTAGAAAGATTTTACTCAATTTTAGCAAGAAAATATTTTATGTAGGTAATCAAGATGGTGCCGCCAACTACATGAAGCTTGGGCTTAATCTTAACATTGCGT
>JAATVM010000176.1 GCA_014523495.1 Nitrososphaerales archaeon TH1920 | reverse complement strand
TTCTTACAGAAATCCAGCTCTTCTAGCAAAGATGGTAGCAACATTAGATGTAATTACCAATGGTCGTACAGAATTGGGAATTGGGGCAGGCTGGTATGAGGAAGAATATAACTCATACGGCTATCACTACTTCTCAGATATAATACGTATTTCGCAATTGGAAGAATCAATTCAAATTATAAAAAAGTTGTGGATCCAAAAAATTGCAAATTTCCACGGAAAATATTATTCTATTGATGGTGCTATTTGTTTTCCAAAACCTATCCAGAAACCACATCCAATTGTTATGGTGGGAGGCTCTGGTGAAAAGTATCTGTTAAAAGTTGTTGCCAAATATGCAGATAGATATAATCTATATTTTGGGACTCCAGAAGAGATGAAAAGAAAAATAAACATACTAAATGACTACAACTCTCAAAACAGGAAAATAGAATATTCAATAGTACTTCCTTGTTTATTACTTGATAAGTATGAAGATATGGAAAAAATCATAAAGAAAATGAAGAAAGTGGATATGACTGTAGACCAATTTAAGAAATCAGCTGCTGGGGGATTAACTGTTGGAACCATTGACGATATCGTAAACGGAATAGCGGAGTACGTAAACATTGGTGTCAGTCATTTTATATTTCATTTTTTACATCTGGACCAGAGCGTTCTCAAGAAATTTTCCAAGGTGATCAAGATTTCCAAAACATCTAGTTAAATGGTATTTCATAAATGATTTTTCATTAAACAGAATATTTAATTTCATGTTCATTTGACTTCTATTTTGATTTGACCAAAATTGAATCCAGAGTTGATTCAGAAATTGACATACTTACATCACAGCTCCAGCAATTAATTAGAGTGCCTAGTGTCTCAGCAAAAAAACAGTTGACAGTAATACAATGTGCAAAACTAGTTTCTGAAATAATGACCAATGCAGGAATAAAATCTGAACTGCTAAAGTTAGATGACAATTCAGAACAAATTCCTCCATTAGTATATGGTGAAGTTAGATCGAAAAGTAATCCAAACGGAAAGACAATTTTATTTTATAATCATTATGATGTACAGCCTCCTGAACCAATTGAATTGTGGGACGATGATCCATTTAGTGGTAAAATTGATGGCAATTTTATCTTTGGAAGAGGTGCTTCTGATGATAAGGGTGAACTAATCACTCGAATCAAGGCAGTCGAATATTTTCTCAAAGAAGTTGGAGACGTTCCTTGTAATGTCAAGTTCTTAATAGAAGGTGAGGAAGAGATCGGTAGCTCTCATCTAGAAGAATATCTAACCAAATATAGAGAAAAATTCCGTTGCGATGCTGTAATTTGGGAATTTGGAAACGTGGACGAACATGAAAGACCAATTATCAGTCTTGGGATGAAAGGATTGCTTTGTGTAGAATTAAATGTTATGTGTGCTAATACTGATCTTCATTCTAGTTGGGCAGTCCTAGTCGAAAATCCTGCATGGCGTCTGGTTCATGCCCTAAAAACCATACGGGATGAAAATGGAACAATCATTATCAAAAATTGGTATGATGATATACGAGATTTTTCACCCGAAGAACTTGAATGTATTAAACAAGAGGACTTTGATATTTCAAACTTTAAAAAAAATTATGGATTAAGTAATGTATTTAATGAAAATGATATTGATAAAGTAAAAAAAGCGCATGTGGGAGGAGTAACATCTAATATTAGCGGATTGTTTTCAGGTTATGTTAATGAGGGTTCGAAAACCGTGCTTCCTAGTACGGCGATGGCCAAACTTGACTTTAGACTTGTGCCTGATATGTTACCTCAGAAACAATTTCAATTGTTAAGGGAACATCTCGACAAAAATGGATTCAAAGATATTGAATTGAAATTTTTGAGCGGGGAACCTGCTTGTAGAATTCCATTAAATAATGAGTTTGTGAAATTAGTTGAAATGTGTGCGATAGAGGAATACGGTAAAGTGGTTAAAAGTATATCTTCAGCAGGCACAGGACCTATGTGGTATTTTAACAAAATATTGGAATGCCCATGTGTAAGCATTGGGTGCACTTACAAATACAGTAGAATCCATTCGCCAAATGAGTTTGCCCGAATAGATTTGATTAAAAAAACGACAAAATGTATTGGAAATATTATGGAAAAATTTGGCAAAAGTAAGGAAGATAATTAGTCAGCAAATACTGAGTTTCAAAAATTTTCCATCCGAATTTGAGCAAATAGCAGTGAAACAATATGACCTCATGCAGTACCTCAATCATGTCTGAACTGACGTGACCGAATAAGATAAGATGGCATATTATTTCAAAACATCTGCTATTTGAAATAAATATTAGTGACATCAATTAAGTCAATGTAATGACAATGAACTGCCCGTCATGCGGCACATTGATGATATGGTTGAATGGTTCTATAGTCCACGATCAACAAATTAATTACTATGAGTGTAGAAATTGCAAGATCAAATTAAATACTCTGCCCGATGGTTCTTACGAAATAACTCAACAAAACAAAGAACAAATTTTAGAATAAATAAATCTGGAAAACTTGGACAAAATTATGAGTTTGGATAAGCGAAAATTGCTAAAGGAAAAAATTAAAAAAAGAGGTGAGATTATAGTTCTTCCTGGAGTTTTTGACGCACTAAGTGCAAAAATCGCCCAGCATGTTGGATTTGAGGCAATGTTTCAGACAGGATACGGATCTGCTGCGTCATTATTAGGGCTGCCAGATTTTGGGTTTTTAAATGCTGGAGAAAATATTGAGAATGCAAGAAGGATAATCAGAGCCGTTGATGTTCCAGTAATAGTTGATGTAGACACTGGGTATGGTAATCCTCTTACAGTCTGGAAAATAGTAAATGATTTAATTGCTTATGGAGGATCAGGAATTTTTCTGGAGGATCAGGTTTGGCCAAAAAGATGTGGCCATATGCGGGGTAAAGAAGTAATTGGCGCTGATGAATATATTCAAAAGCTGCGGGCGGCTCTTGCGGCCTCCTCCAATAAGGATTTCACCATAGTGGCTAGAACAGACGCTCGAGCTCCGTTGGGTTTTGATGAAGCAATAGAAAGAGGTAAAATGTATTACAAAGAAGGAGCAGATGTTGTCTTTGTTGAGGCTCCTCAATCAGAGGATGAGCTTCGAGAGATTCCTAAGAAAATTGATGCTCCATTGTTGGCTAACATGATAGAAAATGGCGTAACCCCTACTTTTTCTGCAGATGAATTAAAAAGTATGGGATATAGCATGGTAGTATTCCCACTTTCCGGATTGTACGGAGCAACATATGCAATGAAGAAAATATTTTCTGATCTCAAAAGAAACGGAACAACAAAAGGTTGTACAGACATCATGCTTGATTTTAATGAATTCAATGATCTTGTTGAATTATCAAAATTTATGCGTATGGAAGAGAAATATCAAAGCTGAGAATATCTTTTACCACGGCACCAAAAATTAACCATTCCTGAAAACAATTAATAAGAACCTTTTTACTCAATGCGTTTTAAATGGTAGAGCGAAAAATCAGTGTTATTATAAGATAACGTCGATGCATAATTTTGTAATTGATGTGTTACTAAATTAGAATCCAACAAATAAAATTCACTATATTTGTTTGAATTTAATATGTCTGTAATGTTATCAGAAAATAGAAAAGTCCTATTTTGTAATTCCAATTCCATCCATCCTCTTAAATGTTTACTACCCATTATAATGGACCCCGGTGACGTATTATTATTAATCCACTCAATTAATGATAGTAGCGATTCTGATTCCGGTAAAGAGATGGAGTTATATTGCATGGTCAGAGGACCATAGTGACTAATATATGTATGGAAAGCTCCATAGACGTTAAGGTAGGAATTATTGGGACTCATAGCAAAAGCAGTTCCCAGAAATACAAATGGAATGAGAATCACGAGGTAATTGTTTAATTTTTTATGAGATATTACAATGCGCTTGTTCTCAATCAACAATACAAATCCGTAAGCTGAAAATAATGAAAGAAAAATGCTAAATATTGTAATCCATCTATCTGGCAGAAATGCCGATGTGTATGGAACTAATACCCAAGTAAATGAACCTATTAATGAAATAAAAAAAGGAATTTTAAAGATACTTATCTTTGATTTTAGCAAACCTACCAATCCTGTAGGTAGTAAAATTACGTTCATTACTAAAAATAGAACAATTAAATTTACTGGCCTGTAGAATTCGTCTATTCTGTCATTATTAACCGCCAGTTCAATATTAGATGAAATATTTTCAAAATTTGCCGCAAGTAATACACTATAAACTATTGTTGTAAATATTGCAATTAAGGCTAATGCCTTATCTCTTTTCACAAAAGAAGATACTATGAGACTCAGAGATAATAAGAGACCTATCATTCTGTCTGCAAGTACCGAAAAAATACTCAAAGTTACAATTACTGCCATCATCTTTTTAGATAAATTTGGAATTCTAGAGACCCATAATAAACAAAAAAATGTTATAGTTAATGCAACCATGTCTTTATGGAGATCCCATGATGTCCTCAGTACTGATACTTGGAATATTACAAATACTGACATGAACATACATTGTAAATTATTAAGATGTAAAAGATTCCTTGAAATTGAAAATATAACGACTGAAAATAGTCCGAAGATGAGTACTATTGATGAACTAACTACTATTCTTGGGTCAACATGCAAAACCGATGATGTTGTATGTAGTAATGATATGTATAGGGGGAATTGATTTGATATTGCCGGCCAATGATCTTCAAAATTTTTCAAAATAGGTAAATAATAATTTATTACATCATATCCAATGGGATAAGGATATGCTAGTATTTCTGGAATAAGTCTTAGAATAACTGCTATTGAAAAAACGACAAGATATGAAAAATTTTTATTATTTACAATAGTATTTTTTGCTTGCAATATAGAAACTTTATTCATATATCTCATTTTGGTTATGCTTATTTCATTGTACGTAAAGTCATTGAAAAATTTTTGGATGTAGATTAAATTGGTTAGTATCTTTTGGTGTTCATGCAGAATTAATTTATGTCATTTTATTTGGGTTAGTTTTCGTTCTCTCCAGCCGAGATGTCGATCTCTATCTTGATTTGTATATACAAAACAAAAGTAAGAGGGAGCGTCTGAATAAAACTTTTCCTTGTAAAGCCCTATTCGCCTTCTCTTATGTCATGGTTAGTTTCTAATGCCTTTTGTTAACTTGTCGGTTCTTCTGGTTCTTCATCTGGTTGTTCTTCATCTGGTTGTTCTTCATCTGGTTGTTCTTCATCTGGTTGTTCTTCATCTGGTTGTTCTTCATCTGGTTGTTCTTCATCTGGTTGTTCTTCAT
>JAATVM010000175.1 GCA_014523495.1 Nitrososphaerales archaeon TH1920 | reverse complement strand
GTGACATTGAATTTGTCGCAGCGTTTGACGTTGTAGAATCAAAGGTGGGACATGATCTTGCAGCTGCGATATTTGCCAGTCCAAACAACACAATAAAGATTTCAAATGTACCTACAAGTGGTATTAAAGTGGACAAAGGAAAGGTACTTGATGGGGTTGGTAAACGTCTCAGTGAAAGAGTAAAGATATCTGATAAGCCTGCAGCAGATGTGTCAAGAATACTTAAAGACAGTGGAGCTGAAATTATGATAAACTATCTTCCCGTTGGAAGCAGACAGGCAACTCAATATTATGTAGAGCAGTGCCTTGATGCAGGAGTCTCCTTTATCAATGCAATACCGGTTTTTATTGCCTCAACACCAAAATGGCAACAAGCATTTGCAAGTAAAAGTCTCTTGTGTGCTGGTGACGATGTGATGAGTCAGTTAGGAGCCACTATACTCCACAAGACACTTGTTAAACTATGTGTAGATAGAGGAGTCAAAGTAGATGAAACGTATCAACTCAATGTTGGCGGTGATATGGACTTCTACAATATGCTTGACGAAGAACGACTTGAAGATAAGAGAATTAGTAAAACAAGCGCCGTAGCAGCCATGGCTCCCTACGAGATACCAATGCGAATAGGACCCTCAGACTTTGTTGGATTCCTTGCCAATGATAAGGTATGCTACATATCTCTGCGGGGCAGATATTTTGGTAATGTTCCAGTAGAATTAGATGTCAAACTAAAAGTCGTTGATGCGTACAACAGCGCCGGTGTGATGATTGACGCGATAAGAGGTACCAAAATAGCAATAGATAGGGGAATCTCAGGTCAACTTGACAGCGTATCGGCATACTGTTTTAAACATCCTCCGGTGCAAAAGCCATATTTAGAAGCAAAGAACTCGTTCATGGAGTTTATTGAAGGAAAAAGAGAGAGATAGATCCCAGGTAAATACACAATCAATTTAACTTTTTTAGTATTGTCTAAAAAAGCATCAATTTAGATTTAATTTTTTTTGTCATATAGAATATATTTACAACCGTGAGAATCTGATATTAAGACATTTGGTATATATAAAGAAACTTGAAATCTACGGATTCAAGTCATTTGGTTTCAAGAATACTGTATTACATTTAAACAATGGTCTTGTTGTAGTCACTGGACCCAATGGATCAGGTAAAAGCAATATACTGGATGCCATCATGTTTGCATTAGGAGAAAATAGTCCTAAGTTATTACGTGTCGATAAATTTCAATCATTGTTTCATGATAGCGAGAATTCTTCCCACAGACTAGTGCGCGTAAATGTTACTTTTGATAATTCTGATAGGGGCATTCCAATTGACATGGATACTGTTTCCATGAGTCGGGAAATGGAAGGTCAATCAGGGGAAAGTCAATACTATCTAAGCGGTAAAAAGGTATCAAAAAATACTATCATGGAATTGTTGGAAATCATAGTTGCGGTTCCAAACAAACTTAACATTGTGCAACAAGGCATGATTACAAGAATATCTGAATTAAACTCTGAAGAGAGGAGAAAGATTATCGAAGATATTGTAGGATTGTCATACTTTGATGACAAAAAAAATGAATCAATGATGCAACTTGAGGAATCTGATCGGCGACTGGAAGTGGCACTTGCCAGAATGGATGAAATTAAGAAACGAATAAACGAACTTGAAGCCGAAAGAAATGATCAATTAAGATATACCTTTATTGAATCTCAAATAAAGAAATTCAAGGCAATCAAATACTCAAATAAAATTAGATATTTAAAAGACGAAATAAATAGTCGCAACAAACTGTTGGAAACGAACGCAAATAATCTTGATGGCTTATCCAGAAATCGTGATGAGCTAAGAAAAGAAATTCAAAAAATCGAGCAAGAAAAATCCAGTTTCATGAATCAAGTAGACGCATCAAACAAGTCTAAAGCACATATAGATACAAAATTGACCAACATCATCTACCAAATTGAGAGAGAAAAGGCAATAATTAAGGAAGCGGAATCACGTATGAGAATTATCGAGGAACGATTTACATTCATTCAAACTGAAGGTAAAAGAATAGAGATTGAATTTGGTAATTCATCAAATTTGCTTGATGACAAAAAATCTATCCTTGATGATAAACGATCGCATCTCGTACAATTGAAAAATGAACTAGAAACGCTCAATGCACGAATTGATGAGATAAAGGGCCACGTAACTAGAAATGAAAAATTAAGAGAAAAGTTCTTTTTAAAGAAATCAAGATTAATTGAAATTGGTAGTCGTATAAGTATTCTGATTGCAAGACTAGAAGAAAGGAAAAAATTCAATAACAATAAAATAAATGAAAATACATCATCGATCGAAGTTATAAAGAATTCTCTGAATGAGAAAGAAAAAAATCTCAAGGAATTAGTTATAGAGAGATTTTCCTCAGAATTAGATATGGAGAAAAAAATTGTTGATGAACTAAGAAATAAGAGGGAAATGTATGGTAGTGAAATTGAAATCTATACAAATACAGTCAAGAAAGTTCAAAAATTTGCAATACCTTATGAGGAAAAATACTCTATGGCAGTTGAATTATCGAATGAAGATTTAGCAATTGCTGATTTAATAAAACATTCGCAAGAATTCAAAATTGTTGGAATGGTAAAAGATTTAATAAAATATGATGATGTATATAAAAAAGCAGTTTTTGCAGTTGCGAAAGATTGGATGAAATGTTGTATTGTTCCAACTGTAAAGGAAATGATTCGTCTTGCGTCATATATCAAAGAAAAAAATCTTCCCCGTTTTAAGATAATTTCATCAGAATTGCTAAGTTATGTAAAAAAAGAACACGTTGTGCTAAATAATTATGATTTTATTGGAAACCTCGCAGATTTGATACATTCGGATATTCCAAATCTAATTGATTTTATTTTTGCAAATGTATTTCTTGTAAGAAACTCTAAAACAGCTTATGAATTATCTAAACAGGGCTATAAGTGCGTTACTATTGCTGGAGAACTATTTGAGCCAAATGCCAGTTCTATTTCTTTAGATTTTGGTTCTAAAATCCCGGATCTTACTCGCGAAATAATATTAAATGAGTCAATCGGTTCATTGATAAAAAATTCCGCTATTTTATCAACACACATAGAGAACAAGAAAGCAGAGATAGAAAAGATTGATAGGGATATTTCTATTAAAGAATTACGTGTTAGAGAATTAGAAAAACTTGTTACTGAAAATAGTATTAATCTTAGTCATGTTAAAGAAGTAACTGGTAGTTTGAAAAAAGACATTGAGAATTTAGATTCTATGAACCGCACCTTATCAGAAGAGATTGGCACGATTGATATCGAATTAGCCGAAAATAAGAAAAGAGACAATATCATTACTTCTTCTTTGCTAAATTACTCGATAGAAATTCAATCCATAGTAGATGATAAAATTGATGATGAATTGGCTGAGTTAAAATACAAGAAAGGTGAAATTTTAAAAATAATTGAAAACTGTGAAATAGAACTTAGAGAAATTATTACCTCAACAACATCACTTGAAAATGGGATAATATCTACAAGTGAGAGAAAAAATGAGATATTCTCTGAAAGAGAGAGCCTTGAGGCAGAACAGATAGAAAGAAAGGACCGAAAACAAGATGCTAGCCAGAAACTAGAACAGCTTGAAAAAGAATTGATAGGTTTGCGAGAAGAAGAACAAAAAATAATTGACGTATCTGGCGATTCTTATTCCATATTACAGAAATATGAAAAGGACATCAAGGCACTTGATGAGAAAGAAAGACAATTATACAGAGAGATAAATGGGATTGAAAAAGAATCAATAGCGATTAAGAAGGATATTTCCAATTTTACTTCACAAGAATCTCAAGCAACAAATGATTTGATGTGGCTAGGATTCAAGGAACTTTTAGAAAGCGAAATATTCGATGTTGATACACTGATATCAGAATTAACTAAAGAAAATGATGAATTGAAGACAAGATTGAATCTGCGTGCCCATCAAACATATGTTCAGATAATAGATGGGTACAGGGACATGTCCAGTAGAAAGAATTACTTGGAAAACGAAAGAAATTCCATAGTTTTGTTTATCAATGAAATTGATAAAGAGAAAAAGGACGTATTTATGGATGCCTTCAAGAAGGTAGACGATGACATTAGAAAAACCTTTGCCGACATTGCAGGGGGTTCCGCATATCTTCAAATCGAAAATGAAGATATTTTTTCAGGTGGTTTAGCATACCTTGTGCAATTCCAGGGAAAACCACCAAGAGAATCAACTGCATTGTCGGGTGGAGAAAAAACAATGGCAGCAACTGTCTTTTTGCTAGCCCTGCAGTCTTTGAAACCATCACCATTTTACCTTATGGATGAAGTTGATGCGCACCTTGATGCACAAAATACCGAAAGGCTTTCAAAAATTATGTTTGAAAGATCAAATGGAAGTCAAATATTAATGGTAACACTGAAGGAATCTACAGTAGCAAAAGCTGGTCAGATATTTGGAATATATCCAAAGTCAGGGACATCGCAAATTGTTCATTATAACAATCCAGACAATGTACCTTTGGCGCAGATTAAAACATCAGATTAAAATAATATTCAATTATGCAATCTAAGAATCGAACAGTATTCACTGATACGCGCTGAACCCATACTATTAAGACAAATCTAGTATAAGTATTGCCAAATAATGATCATGTTCCTATTTAGCATCTTATGAACTGGGTCCAGACAGAGTCAGGCTAGGTTCATAATTATGTGTAGATGAAAGACTAGCCGCAGACGGACCGAAGATATCAAGTTCTGTTATCTGGGCATAATTATTTACATTATTGCCATTCACGGTTACCCTTACGTACCTTGCATTAGTAGAAGAAATGATATATTTTTCAGAATTTAGTGTAGTACCGCTACTTGAACTTGTTAAAACATTTGTAAATGTTGTCCCATCCGTGGATGTGGCTATAGCAAAATTGTAGACACGTTCATTACCTTTATACCATGCGATATCTATACTACAAATGTTTTGAATCGATCCCAGATCAGCTCTAATAAACCGACCAACTCCTTTACTTGACCATCTTGTATTCAAGTTATTGTCAAGAACATTTGAAGGTGGATAGCCTTTTTGATTACCACTAGCAGTTACACCAGTTATAGGCAGAGTGTTTCCACATGAAGTTACATCCTGAACAGTTATACTCACTGTCCCAATGTTACTGTCAAAAGTTCCATCATTTGCTTTAAATGTAAAACTGTCAGGTCCTGCATAGTCTTGAATCGGATTGTAAGAAGGGTTAAGAGCTGTACCTGATAGAGTACCATTTGTTGGCGGTGTTACTATGGAATAGATAAGAGAATCATTATTTGGGTCGGTTGCTGTAAGAGTTATAGATTTTGCAGTATTCTTATTGGTAGTAACAGCCTGGTTATTTGCTACTGGTGGAGATGGTGAAGCGATCGCCTTTGAAATACTGAAACTATCTTGTACGGCTCCAATTCACTAAATCCTTCACCACTATCGTCCTCATGATTACCTATTGCAATCTTGGTGATACTATCAATTGGAGCTATCTTGTTGAACCAACAAGTTCCAGTAGATGCATAAGAATAGTCGCCTAGTCCAAAAACACGTTCAGGATTTTTTCCATTTATGTTACTTACAGTAGCATCGGTGTTTGAGGTACAGCCCCAGTCTCCTGCAGCGGCAAAATTAAAGTCTTCCAAGCCATAAATTGGTTGAAATAAATTTCCAATAAAAAAAGCCAAGAGAATAAAAGTTAGAGATGAGAAAAAGGATAAAAATAACCCTTTATCTATTAAATTCTTTTTAAGAAACACCTTTGTTTCCTTTCGCCCATTTTACTCAATTTTCACATTGGAGTTAAATTGAATAATCTCAAGTTACTTTTCACACGGGATAGTTACATTGGCATATACTCGCTTAGCCCCAATATCGAATATTCCATCGCTATTAGAATCATCAGCAAGATACAGTTTATAATGATCTGCTTTAAGATCATCTGCAAATGTTACATCATTGAATCCACCTGTACTATTTGTATCAAACTGAGTGTATAATGGGATTTTACTATCAGATCCTACAAACTTCACATCCACATTACTATTTGGCTTAAAGCCATTTGCATTTATGACAATGTTAAATCCTGGTTCAGCAGGACCACAAGTAGGAGAAATGTCTACTCTTGGCTCTGCAAACGCTGTCAAAAACATTATATCGGTAAGACCAAATACTCCGAGAGCAACCATTCCATAAATAAAGGCTAACTTCCCTTTCGAAAACATAATTCAAGGTATTATAATACTGCTTGTTAATAAAAACTTTGGAACCTGAGTATAGAAAAGATAGTTTATACTCTTGTGTATCGGAGCTATACTCGAACTCATTTGTAATCAAAAAGTGTAATAAATAATTTAGATTGAATTCAGAAAGTTTTATTACATTTTTTAAGAATTGATGAAATTAGTATATAATTTCTATCTATACTATCATATCCAATATAAATTACCTAAAATGTCTGTATCAAACCCTGAACATGATTTTCGATTAGGTTTTTTAGTAATAGTATGGTAAAATAACCTAATGTCTCCCAAATTTGGCTTTTTTAAGAGGAAGACATCTAATTATTT
>JAATVM010000174.1 GCA_014523495.1 Nitrososphaerales archaeon TH1920 | reverse complement strand
TAATTACTGAAGATGATAAAGGCGAAGATTCTAAGATTATTACAGTTCCATCATTAATAGTAGATCCAACTCTTTCTGAGATCCAGGACATTGAAGACATTAATCCTAATTTTAGGAATCTCGTAGAGCACTTTTTTCTACATCATAAAGATTTGGAGGAAGGGAAGTTTGTGAAGATCTTAGGTTGGAAAAATAAGGCATATGCGTTTGACATAATTATTGAATCAATGAAGCGACATAAGGCGAAACGTTAGCTATTCGAAGCCCTCCAGACTGATTTGAATATACTATCAGAACTAGGTAGAATATCGAATTTGAAGGTAACTTCAGTAAGTTAATGATAGATTAATGTACACCAGTTGTTGAATCTAATTTCTTTTCCAAAATAATTACTACAAGAATATTATGTTATCTTATAAGATAACATCAATTAGAAATCTTAGTATTCGTTTTATCCATCCAACAATCAAAGCATACCTCAAAGTCAAATTCATTTATTTCTATTCGTTCTTGATACAAATTTAACACAAGTTTTCATTCATACTCCAAGAATTAATAATGTCAGTGGAATCAATTTAGATATTGGGGTTTTCGAGTCCAAGATTGATCCTTATTAAGAGCCTGTGACTATTCCTTAATTTTCAATCATCAGGATCTACTTGCATCAATACTATACTAAGTAAGTGACTTGAAACTTCTTATCCTTATTAAAAATGAATCTGGAGAGATGTCTAGCCGTCTGTTACAATACTTCAGGAATTCTTCAAATTTTAGTTTTCTTTCTTCATTCTCGATATTTATTATCTCTTGAATTTCTTTGGAAGATTGTCCTAGGGACTTTAGATAACCAGTTGTAAAATCATAATCATGAATGGCTCCGAGAATATCTTGAAGTCTTTGAAGAGTTTTTCTAGTTTGCATTGCACTTTTATTTTCATCAGGTAGTAATTCCAACATATATCTTAACTTTTTACAAGCGATCCTTAGATCGTGTAATTCTTCTACTCCTAAAGGATTGGTAAGCACATCTGGAAAAGTCGATTCTATCTTCGATATCAATCTTGATAGTATTTTATTATATCTCTTTTGGAGTTCTTTTTCTGTTACTCCGATCTTGTCTATAATTTTACTTATGTCTGTACTTTTTACGGAACGTGCAAGAGTCTTTGCGTGTTCTAAACTCGAATCTCTTGTTGCTTTCAACACTTCAATAACGGTATCTCT
Source organism: Nitrososphaerales archaeon TH1920 (assembly GCA_014523495.1). Taxonomy (GTDB): domain Archaea; phylum Thermoproteota; class Nitrososphaeria; order Nitrososphaerales; family Nitrososphaeraceae; genus TA-21. Next base: position 6,357 of record JAATVM010000174.1, on the reverse strand, counting down.
TTGAGCATTTGAAGGGTACTTCTGCAACTTTTCATAAATAATATCAAAATCTCTAATTTCGCTGTTAACCTTAAAGAGTTCCTTACATATTAAAACATATTCAGATAATGATGATCCGTTTCTATATTTCTTAGGTAATGTCAAAAAAGTAGCATCAAGCCGCCTAATAGCAGTTCTAACGTCATGAATTTGTTTCGCATTGGGATCCTTTAAGTACTTGATGACTCGCTTATTTACCCTTTGGAGATTCTCACTTAATTTGGTCAAGAACGGTAAGAGATTTAACAAATTCGTTTAGAGTTAGTTCTTATAATTACTAGTTTTATAGTTATTAAATATGGTATCAACCCAAGGGGATTTGAACCTTGCACGTAAGGGGGTTCAAGGAACTCGTATAATACTTTTAGGATTATAGTTCAATAAGTATGTTTTATATTGATAGAATTTCTCTTCGGTGTCAATAAATAGACCGACTTAATTCCATTTGTCCATGTCTAAGCTTTAAAATTTACTAATTATTCGTTTAGAATTTTCATTTTATTCTATTTTAGACTCACTTATTGAAGTTTGGTGAAGCTCAAATCCTAGGAAAGGTTTCTATAATGACAATTGTAACCAAGTGATATGGGAGGGCGCTGGCTTTCATGGGTCCGTGCAAACGACGTTGAAATTATGACGGTACTGGAGAATCAAGCAAATAATCTAGTTAAGGCAACGTCGGTACTTGCTGAGTCAATCAACGACTACAGCACTCTAAAGGAGAAAAATTCTATGCTGAAAAATCTGGAACATGAAGGTGACCAGTTGACTCATAAACTATTTACAATAATAGATAAGACATTTGTTACACCTCTGGACAAGGAAGATATTTCAGAATTAACTAGCACAATTGATGAAGTGCTAGATGATACATACGGTACTTCTGATAGACTAGTACTCTTCAAGATACAGAAGCCATCTCAGTATATGCAGGAGCTCGCAAATCTACTCCTGACTTCCTGTCAGGAAATCTACAAAGCAGTTTCCGAATTGCATAAAGGAAAACGCGAGAGCCTGATAAAGCATTCAAAATTCGTTAGCGATTGTGAGCACAAGGGAGATAATGTCTATCGACTTGCAATTGCTGAGCTATTTGAAACACGCGACGCCATAGAAATCATAAAAACTAAAGAAGTCTACGAAACGCTTGAAAGTGCACTTGATAGGTCCAGAGATGTTGCAGATGTTATTGAAGATATTGCATTAAAATATCGTTGAGACATATTGCAGTACATTGAAATTGCAGTATATGGAGCAATTTCGGTCGCTCTCTTTTTTGACTTTGTTAATGGCTTCCATGATTCAGCCAACTCAATCGCTACCGTAGTTGGTACCAGAGTACTAAGACCTCTATATGCTGTAAGTGTTGCAGCCTTAGCCAACTTTGCCGGACCTTTCATTTTCGGAACGGCTGTTGCAGCAACTGTCGGAAAAGGAATAATACAGCCCTCGTTTTCTACGGTGGATGTAATCTTTGCAGGATTAATTGGTGCGATAGTATGGGATTTGGTAACGTGGTATTTCGGACTTCCATCCTCAAGTAGTAATGCATTGATAGGGGGTCTTATAGGTTCAGCGTTGATAGCAGGGGGAACATCCGCTTTGGTGTTTTCAGGAATTGAAAAAACTCTTGTATTTATACCGGTATCACCTACTCTGGGTTTTGGCTGTGCGTTAGTAGTTGCGATTGCAGTAATGTATTTTTTCAGAAACCAAACAGCTTCTCATGTTAACAAGATTTTTGGTCGACTTCAAGTTTTTTCTTCAATCTTTTTTTCATTAACCCATGGCGCTAACGATGGTCAAAAGACAATGGGAGTCATCACTGCGTTGCTCATTGCAGGTGGATTGCTAGACTCCAAGTCATTTGCAGTTCCTATAGAAGTTGTATTGGCGGCTGCGTTTGCTATTGCTCTTGGCACATTCTTTGGAGGTTGGAGGATAGTTAAGACAATGGCCTTCAAGTTGACCAATTTGCGTCCTTATCAGGGGTTTTGTGCAGAAACTGGAGGAGGTGTCATACTGACATCTATGGCTTGGCTCGGTATACCAGTCAGTACGACTCACGCAATAGCTGGGGCAATAATGGGGGTAGGTGCTACGAAACGATTATCCGCTGTCAGATGGGGAGTGGGCAAGAGAATAGTTTACGCTTGGATTATTACAATACCGGCTAGCGCGGCTGTTGCAGCGCTCGTACTGATATCAATTAAGGTAATATTTTCAGGTCAATAGACTTGTTGGATAGGCAGTGACAAGTGGCGTGCTGAAAGTTGGTGGTAACTTTGGAGTTTTGGTTGTGTTGTAAGTTAAACTATTGGATACAGGAATGGTGCCAATATTATTCCGCAGAAGAAAAATTTCTTAGGCACTTGGAACATGTTCAGTTCTCAGACATGATTGGTGTTTCATTCGTTACCTTAATTTCTGTATGTGATGCGATTGTAGATGCTGCATGATCTCCACCTGTTCCTTGAGTAATAGCAGGTTTTTTACGCTTCTTAGTTTCCATAATACCGTATTATCATTTGCTCTTTGTTTTTCCTTTGCCTTTTTCTTGGTCTTTAATTGCAATTGCAGCAAAATGGTTGCATCTACGCTCTATCTTTGAATTTGGAAGTAAGCTAATAAAATCAAGGAACGCCCCTAACCTCCCAAGATAGTAATTCCTTGTTACTTGAGTTATAGCATATCCAATAAGGAACAGTTTAAGTATCGTGATCCATTAGGGATTATCTTTGTAATTGTGGGTACCGGTGGACAGTCAATACAGCCTCTAAATAAGAATTCTTCTCTCGCGAGTACAAATGAAGGATATGGATGTATAAACGTTAATATAAAGGGTAAGGCAATGAACGTTGAATATTATTCTGATACTAATAATACAATTGATAAATTTTTGATTACAAAAAACCAGCCTGATTCTAAAAGAGTAGATACAAAAACTGAGTTACAACGAATTGAGTATTATGAATCCCAAAAATAACTTGTTTGCCATCAGTCATTGCTTTATTATTCGAGTTATCAATAAAATAAATTGGATCACTACATTTTCATATGACAAAAGAAAGAGACTGAACCTAATGTCACATACCTAGATAGTCTATTTACCCTCCTCTTGTAGGTTTTAATTTTTACTATGAAGGCAGTATAATGTCATATAGCCGTTACCTATTGTACCGCAAAAAGGATTTGAATTTTGCTGACGGAGGGATTTACTTAGCGTTGGCATCGGTTTCCCAAATACCAAAGCTATTATTTTCTGTATCCATGCACACAGCAAAATAACCCATTCCAGGCACAGGTTTTTTTGGGATCATAACTTTACCTCCCAATTGTTCTACTTTAGCAGAGTATTCTTGAACTGATTTTACATCAATGTAGTTTGTCATTCCTTGTTGTTGAGGACTCTGTCTTTTTATCAAACCTCCGGCAATAGACTTGTTCCCTTTGTCATCCATGGTGGTTATTATCAAATACTCCTCCAACCCTTCTGGTAATGACCCAGGACCGGACCATTTCTCGATATTCCATCCGAACAATTCATTGTAGAATTTCTTTGATCTTTCGATGTTATCAGAAGGAATTTCGAAGTGTACTATTGTTGGCATATTGATTAATTCGGGATTTGACTTAATTAAGCTTTTTATTCATTTACCTGCAAGAAGTTGACAGTACTGAGCGTACAAAAATTAGAATTACCTATTCTACGCCAATGATAAGAACGTAAAAAGAAAGGGGCAATTCGGTTGTTACTAGACTAAGAATTTTTTGTGTACGTCTTGCTTACGTTGAAATCAATTGCAACAAATTTTTCCTTACCAACTATCCTTACCAACTATCCCAAGTCTGGATTGTTGATATTGTAAAATTAGAATTATTAGGAATCTTAAGACAGACCATTTACTATACTTGATACAAGATTTCTGGCGATAGAACCATCTTTATCAAGAGTAGGGTTGAAGATTGTAATGCTTATTCCCACTGCTTTCTTCGACTTAAGTAATAACCTTAACAAATCACTTAATTCTGAGAAAGTAAACCCACCAGGTAGATGATAATCAACTGCAGGCATGATAGAGTCATCTAAAACATCAACATCAAGATGAATCCAGAATCCGGAGAGTTCATTATTAAGAAATTTATCCATAGCAATTGAAGCTGCATTTTTGAGTCCTAACCTTTGCACATCTGTAAGTTCGACGGTATCCATGTTCGTAGTGTTCTTAATATCTTGGCATCCATACTGAGCAGATTGTGCTATATCACGATATCCAAATACTACAATATCCTGTTCCATTACCAGTGGTTTAAGATCCTCTATATTAGTAAGGATATCAGGTCCATAACCGGATACTATTGCCAAGTCCATATCTGCAACCTCTCCTGTTGGAGATTCTTCTGGTTGATAAAAATCGGCATGTCCATCGATAAAAAATAGACCATATCTGCCTAGACGTCTTAAAGCTAAAAGATTACCAATTAGGATACTGCAATCACCTCCAAGAACTATAGGAAATTTTTTGTTATGCAACACGTACTTCACAGCCTCTGCCAGTCTTATGGAATAATCTCTGATTGCTCTAGGGTTTAGCAATTTAGTTGCCTCATCACGATTACGGTTGTATGGTGACGATGGAGTGACGATCCCAAAGTATTCAGCGTTTAGTCCGTCAAGTAAACCTGCTGTCCTTAATGCTTTTGGAAGAAGCTCGACTCCTGTGGGTCGTAATCCCAGTATGGAAGGAGCATCAATCACTGTATACTTTCGTTTTTTATTCAACAACATTTCTCGTTACTGAAAACAAGCTCGCTAAGAGATTCTTATTAGGCCTTCCAACTGGCCACAAAGTGAGGCGTAATTTCAATGACACTATAGTTTCTAGCTAACTCAATGCGGTCCTTTGCCTCCGGACTATCGGCAGATCCCATGTACCTGATTAAATTGCGGGATGTTATCTTCTTCGCGTACTCAGGATCGTCGATGACTTTGGCCCTTGCCCTACCCCGGACTCCTCTATCAGCAATGTCAACAAGAAAATAAACTTCTGGATTCTTCTTCAGCGAACGAATCTTTGAACCGCTGCTGTTGCTTACGGCAAAGAATTTTCCATCCTCGTAATAGTACCAAATAGGATGCACTAGAGGTGTACCATCGCGTTCGTTGATCATGGCGACCCGTAGATATATGGGTTGATTTAGTAGCTCACTGATCTCGCTTTCATGCATCGGAGCAAATTCGGGGTCGGCAGATCGGAACTTCATTACTTATTATCTGTGCTAGTTCTAATTAAATCTGATGTACATAACTTTCTGAATGTTGACGACTTATATTGTCAACATCATTTGGGACTCTTTTTATAAATATTTTTTAATATTCTAGGAGATATCAGCCATCTAAGCTCGCCTCTTGGTACGTTACTTTTTGTTAGCAAGCGTATTCTCACTATTCCTGCTTTCTTCAAAAGTAAATTACACGGACTTGATTTTCCCTTATGAATCATATCATTAGCCATTTCACCAAGAAGAGGTTGATGTCCAACAATAAGTACGACAGATTCCTCTTTTAGTTGTGATATTTTTCGATATACTTCTGACCTTCGGCCCTCGGGAGCTAACTCTTTCCATACTTGAACAGTATTACCTATCTTGAAGATATCGGATACAATCACTGCAGTGTCATATGCCCTTTTTAGCGGACTTGTAACAATTAAATCAAATTTTAAACCCATTATTTTTAAGGCTTTTGCAACCTCAAAAACTTCAACTTTTCCGGCAGAGGTCAAAGGCCGTGTCCGATCACTTTTCAAAGAAGATCTTTGTCCAGCTTCACCATGTCGTAAAATGAATAATTCCATTACTTAATATCAATCTGCTTACAAATAAATTATTCTCTAAGAACCTCTTTTCTAATTCGAGGGTAAATGTTTACTTTTTTTGATAATTATGCTCTGGAGAAACGGCGAAGACAATTGCATTGAAGCTCAAAACAGCGACCAAATAGCAGAAAGTCATTGCTATAAAGAAGATTAATCGATGGTGCCAACATCTATTTCTTAAATAAGATACCAATCATACTATTTAAGATTAAATTTACCTATGTTATGAAATTACAGCATTAGCCCAATACTGAATTCATATTTCAAGTTATTTATAATTCTGTAAATTAATAAGATAATTATCAATCCTTTTTTGAAGATCTTCATTTATTTCAATTATCGATCTATTACCATTTATTGATATTATGTTATACCTTTTTTGCATTCGCTTAAATTCTTTTCTTAGTAACATTTGGTACATCACAAATGACTCTAGCAT
>JAATVM010000173.1 GCA_014523495.1 Nitrososphaerales archaeon TH1920 | reverse complement strand
ATATATTTAGCGGGTTCTTTTATGCATATCGGAATGGGCTTCTAGCGTTACGGGTTCGGTGGGATTCGGACCCACGACATTTTAACCCAATAAGAGACTGGTTAAGAGCCAGACGCTCTACCTGGCTGAGCTACGAACCCACAAAAGTTCTGTTTTTAGTTTGTGTAATTTAAATTAAACTTGATTAAAAACTAATAGTTTGAATTTTCGGGAAATAGCGTAGGGTAGGATTTCGTCGATGATTGGCCGTACTATTGAGCTACTTTCCGAACTTGATAATCCTTAATTATTTTAAGTATGGTTTCTGATACTGAAAGATTTGCCTTTTCTTTTTCTTTAAGGATTTCCCTATAAGCATCCAAAGTTAAATAAACTGGAATTGAACCTGTTCCTTCAAGCAATGATTTTACTCTATATAGGCCATTTTCAATTCCACGTTCGGCTATCTTTTTGAGCTTTATCTTGTCTATAAATCCTCCAAGAGGACCCATTGGCATATCATAATCGACCTGTATACTTGTACTGGTTTTCTTTACTTCCAGGGGCTCAAAATTAACAGTGATTGTCCAACTCTTAAACGGTCCTTCGATCATTTTGGCCACGATTTTCCTATGTGGAATGTATTCAATAGTTTCGCAATCCCATTCTAATCTCTTTCCATCAAAGTCTCCACTTATTCTAAATATTGTTCCGACTCCAAAGCCATTCTTGACTTCTAGTGGTAATATGTTCAACCCCATATTTTCTGGAAATTGATCTGCCATATGTTCGGGTCTTGCAAAATAGGTAAAGACTTCACTGATAGGCGCATTTATCGACATACTCTTTCTGATCGTAGTCAATGTAAGAATCAGGATTCGCTGAACTGGATTTAAAGGTTTCTTAGTCATATGGATAACTATTTAGAAATATAATTTGATGCAGCTTTTATCAAGGTAAATTCCAGATAAATTAGAGCGTGGACCAACCAACTAAATACTTCGGCTCCCATATCGACCACTTTCTGTCTTAATAGAATAAAATATTCTAATTAATTCTAAAAGGTTAAAGCCAGTCAAATAATGAAAGATACTGGGGCTTTGCATTCAACCGATGATTAACCATTATCTTTCATTGCAACGGATTCCTATTGACTATTTCGTCAAGGCAATTTATTATATCTTGTTTAGTAACTTCAATAGGATTATTATCCAGATGTCCTCTATCTGGCATAATCACATCAGCTGCTTCATCTAAAGACTGTTTCAGTTTTAATGGTTCAAATTTTAATTTCTGACAAACTTGTTTGAACCTCTCATAATAGATAGATTTGTTAAATTTATGAGCTACCGTTGTGCAGGATGATAGTGAATATCCATGTGGAACGCCTTCGTTTGAAAATACATAGGATAACGCGTGACCCAATGTAGTTGATGAATTTCCAAAACCTATACCGGAAAGCATTGCACCGTATGGAAGAAGATCTTGCTTTTCATTCATTATGGCATCTTCAAGTATTTCAAATGCTTCTTTACAAAAGAGTTTTGTAAATGGATTCGCCAATTTGCTATCATATCCTTCCGACGCTTGGGCTAATGCATCACATGCAGAATTTCTCATAATATTAAATGGTGTTCCAGGAAGGAAATGTGGATCGACTACAGCAGCATCTGCTAAGAATGCCTCATCCTGTAACAATTTTTTCTTGTGATTAAAACTAACTACAGCGTATGTGGTCATTTCTGCACCAGTTCCAAAAGTAGTTGGAATTAAAATTTTAGGAATACCAGTTAACTTACCAAGATATTTACACACGTCCATCGAGCTTCCTCCTCCAAGTCCTATGTATGCAGAAATTTCTTTACCTTCGTATTTCTTCTTTATTTCTTCAATTTTTTCGATGGCAGGATCAGGGGTTACTTTGTCGTAGATTTCATATTTCTTTATTCCCATATAATTTAGCCATTTTTCATAAATATCCGGAGTAGTTGTAGTTATTACAAGAGAATTTTCTGGATATTGAAACTCACTTGCAGCATTAGTTCCATAGACTATTTTCCTTGGCATCATCACTTTCCACATATCCCCTTGTGGTATGTTAATTGGTATTATGTTTTACTCCGAGAATCTATTGATTAATACACTTCACTGGACGGT
>JAATVM010000172.1 GCA_014523495.1 Nitrososphaerales archaeon TH1920 | reverse complement strand
ATTTACTGGTAACAAATATACCTTATTTGCGAATCTCGTATCTGTTTGAATCGTTGCTATATTTGGATTTACCAGTATGGTCTTAATTCCTTCTTCGGATAAGGCTTTGAGGCACTGTGAACCGGAATAGTCAAATTGGCGGTCAGAATTTCTGACATTCGCCCGCTTCTCCGATCTTTATTGCTCCGCTTCCCAACACTATTGTTTTCTTTATCGATTCATTCTTTGGAAAATTTTCCTACCTCCATTAACTTTATCACTTTGAATAGACTTTTCTGTTGCTGCTTTATTTTCAACAAGATCTTTAAAACTTTCGAATATGTGGATGCAATCATATGGACCAGGAGATGCTTCAGGATGAAACTGCACTGCGATTATAGGTTTTGATTCATGTCTGATACCTTCAATAGTATTGTCATCAGAATTGATGTACCATGCTTTAAATCCAGTTTTATCAAGTGTATTTGATTTTACCCCATATCCGTGATTTTGGCTTGTAATAAACGTTTGATTGGTACCGACTTCAGTACAGCCTTTATTTTGACCTCTGTGTCCAAATTTTAGCTTATATGTATCTCCTCCTGCAGCAAGTGCAATAATTTGGTTTCCCAAACATATTCCTAATATTGGTAATGATGAATTAAATAATTTAACGACAGTTTCTATTGTACTGTTGCACATTTTTGGATCGCCAGGACCGTTACTTATTATAATACCTTTTGGTTTATGTGAAATAATCTTGTTAAAAGGTATATCCCATGGAACCCGTACAACTCTGTAGCCTATTCGTAAAATATTGCGAATAATGCTATATTTTGTGCCTGTGTCAATTAATACTATGGGCTCTAAGGAAGGATCCCCATACTCTATTGTTTTCCCAACGGATACTTGAGACATGAAGTTAAATCCATCATATCTAGTCCTTTTAATAGTATCCAGTAGATCTTTTGTGTTTATCTGATTTTCTGAAACTGAGAGAGCACCTTTCATCACTCCCTTTATTCTAATTTTTTTAGTTAAATCGCGTGTGTCAATCCCACTTATTCCTGGTATTCTTTCATCGTATAACCATTGATCTAAAGTTTTATCGCATTCTCTATGATTTGCTACATTAGACAGCTCGTGAACTACTAATCCTGAAACTTGAATCTTATCAGATTCGAAATATTTTGGCAGTCCGTAGTTATCCATAATGGATTTGCTCGGTACTCCATAGTTTCCAATGAGTGGATAAGTCAAACACAATACTTGCCCTTTATAAGAAGGATCGGTTAAAGTCTCAGTATAACCCACCATGCCAGTATTAAAAACGAATTCGCCGCCAACTGTTTTTGGATAGCCAAAACCAGTCCCTCGGTACGTTGAACCATCTTCCAAAATGATCGTCGCATTAAGGCCTATGTGATTACCATGAATTGTAGGAATTTTGACCCTCATAGAGTTGTAAAATATCGAAATTTAAATTTTCCTAACTTGATTCAATAATAGGTACTCACAATTTCCATTACTTACATGAAATCAAGTCTGCCAATTATGAATCTCGTAACAACGAATATTTGTCGTGAATAATCTTTCCTCACTTTAACCATTCTATGGGTATGTCTTGGTATAGTCCATTTGGTAATATTCTTCTGATTGAAATAGGCAAAACCTTTGCATCTAGCTCTGCAACAGCAATTGATATCGTATCATTAAACCTCTTTGTTGAATCAACTAAGATAGGTGCACCTAAAGAGAGTTGCAATGATCTTGCACCTATTATTCTCGCACGTTCAAATCGAGTTAATGTTGGAGGGCCTATCAAGACTTGGCTGTCTTGTGGTGTTATTTCCCTTGATTCAAAGTCCATTTCTGGATAAACTACTACTTCGTCCTTTGGCCTACTGCTTTTTGACTCTTCAATAGATTCTAATTTCTCAATTTTGGTTTTTTTACTCCTCTTTTCTTTTTCTTGAGAATTTTTAATCCTTATTTTTTCATTTCTTTTTACTTTGGGCAGTTTTTTTACTTTGGGCTGTTTTTTTTCCTTATTTTTTCCAGAGGAAGAACGTCTTAAAACCAAGAATAAAACCAAAAAAAGTGAATATATAATTAAATGTTGCTAATAAATGAACAAATTAATAGTCATCTGGAAAGTAAATTAGAATTAGGAATGATCTGGATCAATCCAAACTCTGTCTCAAGAATTCATGTGGCATTTGAAGCTGTTGGAAAGGGGAAAATGGTATTTGAACTTGTTCGTCATCTATCCCCAATAACTTTCTCTAACATAATCAAAATAATGCCTATTTCCGGAAGATTGCATTTTTTGGGACGTAATATAGGATATGTGGAAACAGGTTTGACAGTAGGCGCAGAAAAACAGAAATCGATATTTAAGAGGGGAGATTTGGGATTCATGGTTTCGAACGGTTCAATTTGTATCGTGTTGCAAGATATTAAAGGAATCAACATGAATCACATAGGTCACTGTGTTGAGGATCCTCTTTTGTTAGAATCAGTTGATTCGGGGGAAATCATATTTATAAAGCGGGCCTCTTCATGACAAATAATCAGGTAAGGGGTGCATATCACCAATATTTCCATCGCTCAAGTGTCATTTATTTGAACCTAGCAACAAAATTATCTGGACCATCGTGGGAAAGCATCATGAATATTGGATTGATTTAGACTTGGGTTATTGTTCATGTAACGATTATTATTATAGAACCCTATCGGGTCTGGGTATGTGTTATCATTTAGAATTTGTTAAAGAAAAAATAAATTCAAGAGTTGACACGATTCACTTTTCTGATTCGGAATATTATGATTTTGTAAAATCAGTGGTCAATGATAATTATCTGATGATTCGAAATGAAAAAGGGGATTTAGGTTAATTTGGGCATTTTTGTTGAATACTTAATTCATGATAGAGATTGAAACAATATGACAACATCTTGATTGTAGGTTCTGGAGGAAGAGAACATTCCATAGGATGGAAGCTCTCAAATGATACGAAAAAAAAAGTTTTTTTTGCTCCAGGGAATGGAGGTACGGAAAAAAATGTTGAAATAGATTCTGATGATATAATGAAACTTTTTGAATTTGCAAAGAAAAACAATTCTTTTACCATAGTGGGACCTGAAAAACCTCTTTCATTGGGAATTGTCGATATATTTGAAGAGGGTCAACTGCCTATATTTGGTCCTAACAGAAATGCTTCCAGGTTAGAATCAAGTAAAGTATTCGCAAAACTTTTTATGCGTAACATGGGAATCCAAACAGCATCTTTTTCAATATTTTCAGATCCAAATAGTGCAATAAAGCATGTCCACTCATCATCAAAAAATGTGGTTGTCAAGGTTGATGGTCTGGCCGCCGGTAAGGGAGTTTTCGTATGTGACAATGGTAATGAGGCAACTGAAGCTATATACAAGATCTTTGTCAATAACGAATTTACAAATTCTGGCAATAAGATTGTTATAGAAGAGAGGATTTATGGAGATGAGGCTTCTTTTATTGCTTTATGTGATGGAAGATCTATAATTCCATTGGCATCAAGCCAGGACCACAAGAATATTTTGGATGGAGATAAAGGACCAAATACTGGTGGGATGGGAAGTTATTCTCCAACGCCTCTAGTCACAGAAAATCTGAGTAACAAGATAATGGATAAAATAATGCAACCAACAATAAAAGGGTTAAATGATCTCGGAATTAAATTCAAAGGTTTTCTATATGCAGGTCTCATGATAGAGCGTGGTTCAAATGAACCTTATGTGCTAGAATTTAATGTTAGAATGGGCGATCCTGAATGTCAATCCATTTTGCCAAGAATGGATAGTAACTTATTACAGTATCTGGAAGCAGCCATGGATGAAAAACTTGAATCGATGCCGCCAATTAAATGGAAGGATAAACACTCAGTTTCCATAGTTATGGCTTCAAAGGGTTATCCTGGAAAATATCAGTCAGGAAAAGTTATTCATGGATTAGAGTTCAATCCCGATGACTGCACGTGTGTATTTCATTCAGGAACTAAAAAAAATTCAAGGGGAGAAATACTAACTAATGGCGGTAGAGTATTATCAGTTACATCATTGGGTGATACTCTTGAGGGAGCCAAAAATAGATCCTATTCCGTTGTATCTCAGATACACTGGGGAGAAAATGAAGAATATTATAGAAATGATATTGCATTAAAAGGTATTAAATATGCAATATAGATGAGCAATTATCTTCCTGTAATATAGATGATGAGCTATTATCATTATCTTCCTGTATTATAGGCCCTTTACCATATATTTGAAATGACTTGACCATTTTTTCAACTACAGGCAAATGATTCTCGAAAATAGGAGAATTAGTACCAAAGTACGATATCGCGAAAATCGATTATTTCTCTGGAACCATTGTAGCAACCATCATAGCCTTGGATGTTGAAGATTGATAGCCAATGCATCTTCAAAAATACTTGGGTTATATGTAGTACTGGAGAATCAAGCAAATAATCTAGTTAAGGGAACATCGGTACTTGCTGAGTCAATCAACGACTACAGTACTCTAAAGGAGAAAAATTCTAAGATATATCAGTTAGAATGCATCTTACAGTATATTATCAGTATATTATCGAGGATGAGTTTAAATAATTTGCAGGGGATTCGTATTTAATTGAGCAAGACAAAAAATATTGAATCCGCTTTTAAAATAAAGTATGAAATGAAATATTTGTTTCTCGGATTTATAATTGCTATAGGCGTAGCTATCGTGTTTATACATATAATACTATTTATTACTGATGCCGACAAATACATCGGCACAACCTCGGCAGTTTTGTTAGGATCATCTTCCTGTTTATTACTGTTTACAATACTTTCGAATCCTGGAAAGAGAGAAGTTCAGAGATTTAAGTGGCTTTTCGTAGCATTAACCCTATGGTGTCTTGGTGAATTTACCTATTCGTATTATCAAATTGTATTAAATACGGATGCTCCATACCCAGGTGTCGGGGAAATTTTCTATCTTGCAGGCTATGCACCTCTAATTCTATTTACCTACAGATCATTCAAGAATATTAAAAGAGAAGGAAAAATAAAACGCAAAGTGATTCTGTTTGTAGTAACGCCCGTATTTGTGTTACCTGTAACACTAAGTATACTATTTTTTATCCAGGACGTTGATTTTCAATCCCAGTGGTCTGAAATTGTGCTTGATATAATATTCAACTACAGCGATGCTTTTTTATTATCTCTTTCAATTCTCATCCTAACGAAGTTACCTAGAAATAATCCTTATATCTATCATTGGATATTATTTGCCGCTTTCATGATATTAACAATTATCACAGATTTTTTCTATTTGTATATTGCGTATGTTAGTGATGAATTTCTTTCAAAGACTGAACTGATATGGGAAGGAATGTGGTCGTTCGCCTATCTATGCATTCTAGCCTCAATATTTTGGTATTACAAACTTATTCATATATTAAGCGATAACTGGGAGAATTCAATGACAGAAGACTATGAAGCAAAATATTGGAACAATATTTCAGCCAAAGACAAAAATGATCTTCTCGAAGAGGATCGATTGCATACAGAAGACATACAAGATTTCAATTTGGTAGAGGATCGTATTGATGAGATAATAAAAGGCACAAAAGACAATATCACTATTTTATTCTCTACTATGGATACCTTGGTGAGAAAGGAAACACAAAGTATCCTAGAAGTGTTGAAGAAAAAAACCACGTCAAATATTTTAGTAAGAATTCTTTTTCCGTTGGGTGTCGATGATAGTATTATTAGTAGTTATAGCGAGGTCGCTAATGTACGGATCTTTGAAAGCAAACTAAAGAGTAATAAAATCGTCATAGTGCCTGACTATACTAAGATACTACTAGTTTCGACTACAGGTCCTATCTATTATGATAAGGAAACAGCGTATACTGTATCATATTCTGGCAACGATGAAATTGCTTATGCATAT
>JAATVM010000171.1 GCA_014523495.1 Nitrososphaerales archaeon TH1920 | reverse complement strand
TCAAAGAATGTTAAAAAAAGGTTTGTTGTAAGAACTGATCCCTCAATTAGATTATCTGAAGACGAAACAAGATCAACAGTGATAAAGATATTACCAAATGACGTTACAATTTCTGCTGTATTCTGTGATGATGCCACAGGCGAAGTAGTTCTGGAAGTAAATCATCCTGAATCAATAGATGCAGATATGGTAATCGAGATCGCTCAGGCAACTGGTTGGATAGCTCATACGTTACGTTCCCCACATATTCAATCAAGTAGTATGAACATAATTCACTCTACTCAAAAAAGTTCTGCAAAAGAAAGAAGTCTTTTCTTACAGTCATTGGGCAAAAGAGTTTTCAGACCACCACTGGTTTTGGAAAGTAATGATTCTAACTTAAATTTCTTCAATCAATCAAGTGAAAAAAAATCAGAAATTATTGATCTTAAATCTAAAATTAGAAATAAAGAAGAAATAGTAATTTTCTGCCTGGGTGGAGTTAAACAAGTTGGAAGGTCATGTTTCATTGTTGTAACTTCAGAAAGCAAGATAATGCTAGATTGTGGTATTAATCCTGGCGAACCACTAGGAATTTCAGCGTATCCACGATTAGACTGGTTTAATTTTGATCTGGATGAATTAGATGCGGTAATTATAAGTCATGCACATATAGATCATCAGGGATTCTTACCAACACTATTCAAATTTGGTTATAGGGGTCCAGTTTACTGTACCGAACCTACTCTTCCTTTGATGACACTACTTCAATACGATTCCGTAAAGATATCGAAAAGCAATGGAACGTTTTTACCATACGAAACAAGAGATGTAAACGAAGTTATTAAACACTGTATAACGTTACCTTATGGGAAACCTACAGATATTTCGCCAGATATCACTATAACATTCAACAATGCTGGACATATAATGGGTAGTGCTACAGTACATATTAATGTATTTGGCACTCATAATATTCTGTATTCCGGTGATTACAAATATGCTAGAACACAACTATTGGATAGCGCTGTTTCCGTATACCCTAGAGTAGAGACTTTGATAACTGAAAGTACATATGGAAATACAATCGATATAATGCCAGATCAATCTGTAGTTTACAAAACATTTGCGGATGCTATCAACAAGACTTTATCTGCTGGCGGAAAAGTATTGATTCCTGTTCCTGCAGTTGGTAGAGCCCAAGAAATAATGTTGGTCATAGATAAAGAAATGAGAGAAGGACGTCTGATGGAGGCACCAGTATTTATTGAAGGAATGATATCAGAAGCCAGTGCGATGCATATGTCCTATGCACACTATCTTGGTATTGATGTCAGAAAATCGGTATCCAACGGGGTGAATCCATTTCAATCAGAATACTTTACAGTTATTAATGGATATGATAGAAGAGAGGAGGTATTTAATGACGAAAATCCAAGCGTCATAATGGCTACTTCTGGAATGTTGGAAGGGGGACCGTCGGTTGAATACTTTAAGAAGATTGCACCAGATAAGAAAAATAACATAATTTTTGTTTCCTACCAAATAAACGGAACTTTAGGACGACGAGTTATAGATGGCGGGTTAATGGACATCAGCATGCTAGATGAAAAAGGCAAGGTTAAAGTCATTCCAATCAGATGCGCAAGTCAAAAAATTGATGGATTCAGTGGTCATAGTGATTTCAACCAGATAATGAATTTTACTGCAAGGATAAAGCCAAAAAGAGTATTGGTTAATCATGGTGAAAAATCGAAATCAGAAAATGTAGCTAGTAACATTTTCTCTAGATTTAAGATTAGATCTATTGTTCCGGATAATCGAGAAATTATTAGATTGAGATAATTACATTCATTCAAAATAGATTAGCGTTAGGAACTAGCTCAGAAATTGATCTTACCGGTCCTATTATTGGTAAGAATATAAAATAGTATATTACTCTCAAGTTCAAGACTGTAGTCTGGGCTAGCAATTACAGAATGAGTCAAGTTTATGGCAGGGTAATTGAGTGCGGATATTTGGGCATTAATGCTTGAATCCGATCAAGCCTATAGGACACGAGCTTAACTATCAAATAGAATTCTTGCACTTTTATTAATCATTTAACATAAATTCAGATTAACATAGCTATTCTATTCATAGTCGCATAATGGGCATCTGGGCTGATCAGCCATACTGTTCAGAGCACGTCAAAATGGAGTTGAATTCTTTAATTTGTTCAGTATCTTTTTAGATATGTGTGTATAACTATAACTGTAATTGGCTATAAGATACAAATGCATTAATTGTAATATTGTACTCAGCGGAGAAGGTGCATCTAGACATTATCTTGCTAATCCTACTCATAAACTTGAAAAACTTCCACCTCAATTAAAGCAGGCCAAGAATATTGATTCTACTTGATTTGAGTGATGAGGTTTCTATTCTCTTATACTTTCTAATGTTGAAACTACCTGCCACAGTAATGTCCGTATGTGAGACTGCATCTGGGGATTCTGCGTCACATTATCTAGCATACTTATGGTATTTGCGGCCCTAACAGAAATAGATCCATTTTTTTCGTCCTTTATCCCCGACAAGATTTCTCTTACAATATTTCTAATATTTTTTTGAATGTTGTTATTTCTAGCAATACTGTCCAAAGTGTTGATAGCATTTGCAAGCCGCTCTTGATTTTCTTTTTCCCTTATCTCTTTCTTTGAAGCCATCGACCATAACACTCTCCACTTTTTTTAACTTACAAAACAGGGACTTTTGAATGTTTTTCCAACCTTCCTAACATAATTTTATAGTAACTCTAAATATTATTAGACAATACCAATTAATATTATTAAAAACCTATTCTAACCATACATGTCAGAAACGGACATAACAACCAAGAAGAGTATTTCCCAACCGCCACTTGATTTACTTTTCAATCCCTCTGTATTATCAAAGAAAGATGTTTGGGAAATAGATCTTTCGTTACTATTAGAAATGTTATTGAAATTAATCAATAATAGTGGAAAAAAAGACCTTAGGATGTGCGGTATAGCCGCATTATCTTCTTCACTAATTTATCGGCTAAAGGTAGAGAGCATTTTACGACTAGAAAAGATCTCCAAGACCAAAAAGGGAATTGAAATTGTGGACATAAGACCCATTCCAAATTTGAAGCCATTAGAAATTCCTTTTAGAATAGAGCCTACTTATCCCGTCACTTTAGAAGAATTATTGCATGTACTGGAAAATATGATTAATGGACTAGCAAATCCAAGACCTAGGAGGAATCAACTCAATTTAGAATCTGTAGAGACGTTCAACTTTGATGAATATATAGTAAAATTTGAGAAGATTTTACAATCTTATGAGGATATGATTTATGATATCGTAACTGCCGACAAACGTGTAGAATTTAAGAATCTTACATTAAAAATGAATTCAACTGAAGTAGTGAGATGTTTTATTGCAATACTATATCTAGCCATGAAAAGGAAAATATTTCTTGAACAAAACGGTGATGAAATATTAATTTCCTTAAACGAAAAGATTGATTAACGAATGGTAATTACTTAAACAGAGGTGCCTCAGTCACTTCCGGACGGTGAAATCAGTGCTAGAATTGAAGCAGCGCTGTATGCTGCTGGTAGGCCACTAACAATTAATGACTTGATGAGGGCAGCGGGGATTAATTCTAAGGAAAAAATAGTCAAATTATTAAATGAACTAATAAAGAAAACGCAAAGTGTTCTGACTGCTCTGGAGATAGCACAACTCGACGACGAAAAATTTGTCTTTCAAGTTAAACCTGTATACATGCCTTTAATTCGAAGATTTGCTCAACAACCTTTAATTCCAGTTGGTGCCCTGAAAACATTATCATTTATTGCATATGAACAACCAATTACATCGAGAAGGCTCGTTCAGATTCGTGGAAGTCAGGTCTACACCCATCTTAAAGAGTTGAGAGCTCATTCGTTTATTGAATCGGAGCGTTTAGGACGAATGAAAATATATAGAACCAGTAGAAAATTTCAAGAATATTTCGGAATAAATGACCTCAACGTACTCAAAAGCAAAATGATTGTAAAGTGAAATTATATTGACTATTTCTTAATAGAAAACCTCTTAATATGGATCAATCTCATTTATGATTCAAAAATGAAAAAGTCTATAGAAAATCTATCTGGGCGAAAATATACCGGCGGTAGAAAAATTGCCATGCGTAGTAGACGCAAATACGAAATAGATAGATATCCAAATGAGGCCGTTGTTGGAAGTAATGTAAAGGTGACAAGAAGAGTACGTGGAGATAATAACAAGATAGCTTTGAAAACTGTCGAATTTGCAAATGTTTCAAATCTCGAGGAGAAGAAAACTACTAAATCAAAAATATTGAGAGTTATCAAGAATACAGCCAATAAAGATTACGAAAGAAGAGGAGTAATCAGTAAAGGTACATTAATAGAAACTGAATTAGGACTGGCAAGGGTAGTATCCAGACCCGGTCAGGTAGGCGTTATTAATGCTATCCAGCAAAAAAAATAAGTTAGAACACAATTTCTTTCAATTTTGAATTCTCAATTAATAAAAAATTAGTGTATTCTAAAACTGGCAGCTATTTCTTCAGCTCCATATGATATTATCACGTTTACCCCTGCTCTAATCATAGAAGCAAAATATCCAATCGTCCATTCATATTCATCGATAAGTCCACAGCGTGATGCAGCTTTTATCATGGCATATTCCCCAGAAACATGTTGAGCGGCTATTTTACAATTGACCATCTCAACAATTCTCCTTATCAAATCCAAATTACCTAACGAGGGTTTTATCGTTATTATGTCCGCCCCTTCAAGTAAATCCATTTCTATTTTTCTCAATATTTCTCTTGAATTAGAATTTCCAATTTGATAGGTTGACTTGTCAATTTTTGAAAATTTCTTAAATGCAGTCAGGCGAAATGGTGAATAAAGGCATGAAAAATGTTTTGAAAATGACATGATTTTAGTATCTCTAAATCCGTTATCATCCAGTTTGTTTCTAATAGACAACACCACTCCATCCATCATTGAAGATGGGGCCACCATATCGGCTCCTGATTCAGCATAGCTTAGCGCGATATTTGACATTCGTTCCAGGGTCTTGTCATTGTCTACATAGTTATTTTGATTTAATATTCCACAATGACCTGATAGATTATACTGACAAACACAGACGTCTGCAATAATCTGGATTTTTTTATCAAAATTTTCTCTTATAGTTCTCACAGTATTTTGAACGATTCCTTTCTTATTCCATGCTTGCGATCCAGATGAATCATGTAATTTGGGCATCCCAAAAATTATTATCTTGTCCAAATGCAAAGCTAATATTTTTTCAAGCCTATCTACTAGGTTCTTCTCAGACATGACTTGAAGGTCATTGTTATTCGAAACTGAGTTTGTTCCTACTATTATAGGAGTAATCAGATTACTCGTTTTCAATATAGATTTACGAGAGATACCTTGAGATGTCAATTATTACTCTATAACTTTTTTGTAAATATATTCATATTTGATGAGTACACAAAGAATAGATTTTATGATGTATTATTAATCGAAATATCTGAAAAGTAAAATATGTAATTTTGTAAATTAGAGAAGAATTTGACAACAGTATCCATTGGAATTCCATCTTACAACGAAGAATCGAACATTAAAACAATTTTAGAGAGTATAATTTATTCAGATTTAAATTCAATTAATCTTAGCGAAATTATCATCTCAGATGATTCAACTGATAACACTCCAAGTATTGTGGAGCAGTTTATGAAAAATCATTCAAAAAAAATAGTATTTCTTCATAATAAAACAAGAAGAGGAGCAGCAAGCGCCTGGAACAATATTATTCGGAATGCTACGGGTGAAATAATTGTGCTATATGACGCAGATGTGACACCAAATCCAAATTGTACATTGGAGTTAGCTAACAAAATCAATTATAATGTTGGTATATGCGCTTCTAACCCGAGACCAGTTCCAGAACAAGGAATTCCGGCGCAGAGTACAATTTTTGTTAGTGAATGGTTAGAATCAGTAAGAAAAAGACAAATTTCTGAATACACCGTAATGGGAAGGGGTCTATCAATACGATCGGATATAGCTAAAAAGATCATTATTCCTGACAGCCTAATAGCTATAGACCTATACATGCAAAGTAAGGTATTGGAAATGGGGTATGAGGTAGTTTTTAATCCCAACGCAATTGTCTTGTTTAAGCCAGCAAAGACTTTTGTCGATTTTTCTTCGCAAGTAATAAGGTCATTAAAAGGTCACAGTCAGTTGCAAAATCTTGGCTGCAGAATTAAGAATCGGCTTACTCTGAAAACCGCAATTATAGAATTTATTCGTGTAGCATTACGAAATCCCATCGGCGCATTTTCTGCATGTTTGTGCTATATGATGATTCCATTCTATATGGGAAAAATTAAGAATTTAGATACTGCTATATGGCATACAGCGCGCAGCACAAAATAATTGATAGCCTAATAATTGGAATTTCTAAATTTTGCCCAAAAAACAAATTTGAATGGCAAAATAAAAATGGTATAAATACTAGTCTCCAAATACGGATCTAGAATTGATTAATACTTCAATTCCCTCTTGTAGATATGTGTGCTATCCTAGAGATAACAACGCTCAATTTTTAATAGAGCATTGGAAGAATTCTGATATTGTTAAAGATTTGTATTTTACTACGGCTACATTTGCATTTGAGAGTAAGCCGTATTTTCCCAATAATTCAAATCATTATATTCTTGTCAAATATATTGGTCTGGATAAAATAGTTGAAGGGATTTCAAAATATCAAAGTCCAAACAATTCTCTATTTTGCTTTAATATTGAATCAGAATTATTTGAAAGACATCATGAAAAAGTAAGTTATGTCTCGATCTATTTTACACGATATTGTCATGATAATCATGAAATAAGAGAGATTGCGGGTGTTCTAGCAAGAAGAGACAAAGTTGTGAGTGCAAATTTAGGAAATCTAAAATTTATCAATAACAAAAGATTACCCTTCGTTTTTCCACACTCAGACAATATTATAATATTAGAAATTGAAGGGAAAAAGACTCATCAAAGTGACCAGAATTATTGCGAAAAAACAAAAATGGATGTTGCAAGGAAAGGGATTTCTCTAAGTAATCTTGTGAGCTTCTCTATATTGGAGAAGTTAAGATAATTTCGTGCTGATCAGAACCGTTAAATATGAAGCAATTTTCTATTTTTTCGACCAATATTGAGCAAACCAATGGATTTGGGCAGTCTAAAGGTAGGATCCTATATTATCATAGATAACGAACCATGCAGAATAGTATCATATGATCATAGTAAGCCTGGGAAACATGGTTCAGCAAAAGCCAGAGTTTCTGCTATTTCAGTTTTCGATGGGTCAAAGCATAGCCTGGTATCTCCTGTTTCTGCCAGTGTCGATGTTCCACTTATCGATAAGAGAAATGGTCAAATCATTTCAATCTCTGGACAAACTTTTCAAGTAATGGATCTTGAAACATTCGAAATGTTTGAAACCTCTTCTGCAGAAGATGAGATAAGAGAAAAAATTATACAAGGAGCAGAAGTCGAATATTGGAAAGTTCTTGAAAGGGTAAAAATAATCAGAATAAAAAGCTAGATTTCCATATGAATGATATTCTTAAAAAGCCTTACCTATCAAGAGAATAAAAGTATGATGCAAAATAGCCTTAAATTCTAACAAATTGATAGGATTTGTCTGAAGTATTAAATATTATGACTGATGGTTCTGTTTCAATCTTTCCATTAATATTTGGAAAATCACCATGCGCGCAACCAGGGTTTAGTACTAGTGTATTGCCTATCTTATCAACACGTTTCATGTGAGTATGACCACAGACGACCAAGTCATATATTTGACTTGCAATAATAGCCTCGGTTAATCTATTATTTGTTCCATGATATATCCCTATTCTCAGACCATCTAATTCTACGTGTCCAAACTCTCCATGTAACTCTCCAACAATTTCTTGAAAATTTTTCATTAAGCCTAATTTTTCTCCATCATTGTTTCCAAATACTCCTATCAGTTTGCCGTTAAGGTGTTTAAATTCCTTTACTACTCCAGGGAAAATATAATCTCCAGCGTGAATAACATAACTTACTTTTCTTTCATTAAATATCTTTATCGCATTTTTTAGATTTACCATGTCATCATGTGTATCAGATATTATGCCTATGTTCATCAATTGTACAGATAAGGTTAGTTACTGATTTTACCAATAAATTAATCTATCGACAATTTGAAAGTGTATGAAAATGATTCTGGACATTCGGAATGTATTTTCATTCATCAATATATGAAAGATTATACTTCAGTTTCCTTTTTATTTCGTCTTCGAATTTTTGCAACAAACCAAATTACAAACCCTGCTATAACACATGCTGATACTATGTCAAGATATATTGCATATTTGTCGATATTCTCCCAGTTATTTCCAAATTGGATACCAACGTAAGTCAACATTGAATTCCAAATAAGGGATCCTAGAAATGTATAGATTGAAAATTTAATAAAATTAGCTTTGCCTATGCCACATGGAAGAGATATGTAAGTTCTTATTGCGGGTAACAATCTACAAAAGAATGAAATTTTATCACCATATTTTTGGAACAGCTCTTCTGTAAATTCAAGATGGTTTTTCCTAAAGAGTATGTATTTACCGTATTTTAATATGAAGGCTCTTCCAACCTTTATTCCCAGGTAATAGGTTAGAATTGAACCAACAAGATTTCCAAAGGTCCCTGCAAGTACTACACTAATTGGTTCAAATGTTCCATTACTTACAAGAAAACCTGAGAAAGGCATAATGATTTCGCTTGGTATGGGAATAAGTGCACTTTCTAGAATCATCAAGAAAAAAATCCCTGGATATCCTAAAGTGGATATAAACGACATGACAAAATCTATAAGTGGTTTTAGAATTTCAAAGGTGATTGACAATTAATTGTTAGAAAATGGATGGCATAAATATCTCTTTATTTTTTGGGAAATGTCCTTCGAGTTTTAAAAATTATGTGCCGGAGGCGGGACTTGAGCCCGCGGCCTTTCGATTATGAGTCGAACGCTCTGACCAAGCTGAGCTACCCCGGCGCTCAGCTCCTTGAACAAAATGATTTTTTGAAACATAATATATTTTATTCAAAGTGTTGATTAACTTCCATTTCAAGTTGATTCCATCACACACGTCCAGTTTATCGAAAAATCTGAATCAATCTTATATAATATCTACTAACTGGCAAGAAACCTTTTAATTTAGAGCTCTAAATTTTGTAGAGTATGAAGGCTATTTTAAAGCGTGGAATAGTCAAGACAGTAAGCAATGGCGTCCTAATTACCAGACAGGGAAGAGGCTACTCCAAGAATGAATTAGTACAATCAGGAGTAACAGATATGCGTGTCGCAAGAAAAAGAAAGATACCAGTTGATCCTTTGCGAAAAACCACCCATAAAGAAAATATTGAACAACTCAAGGCTTTTTTAGGTGAGGCGGTTCCAAAGACAGTTCGTAAAGCAAAACAAAAAAGAATTACAAAGAGCACCAAATAATGATCCTAATATTGTTAGGATAGAATTCCTATATTACATTCGATATATCTATTCAATGTTTGTCCAAAAAAAATTTAAACGAATGTGGATATATATAAATATATCATCCTATTAATAGATTCATGACAAGCGCCTTAGTTTCAGAAAGCATTTCATCGCTTCTTTCATGGCCTGTTGGAAATTTAATGAATAGTGATGCGATTATACTTGAAGCAGATAAGACTCTGGATGAAGCAATAAAGTTAATGAAGGAAAGAAACCAGCGCAGCGTCCTTGCAACCCATTTGGGAGAAGTAGTAGGAATGGTAAGCAAAACTGATATACTTTATAAAGTAACGTCTGAAGGCAAGAATCCTTCCAAGATAAGACTTAGGGAAATCATGACATCACCGGTTCTTGCAGTCAATCCACAAAACACAATAAAAGATGCTCTTACAATTATGAATAAACGTAATGTAAGACAATTAATGGTTCATGCATATTCTGCAGTTCTCGGCATAATTTCTCGTGAGGATATTTCCAGGAAAATGGAGACAATTGCTCTTTCAGCTATAGATGAGGTTCTTCATGGAACACCTGTCTGTATTATCGATACCAAGTCAATAGAATATGTGAAGGACACTAGTAAGGCAAAGTTCAGTTGCGCGTATTGTGGTTCCCCTTTTGATACGAAAGAAGGTCTTTCAAAACACATAGATAGACTTCACAATGAATCTGGTGTATTGGAAGGAGATGTCAGGCGTTTAATGGAATAATGCCTTATTTTATTTCTTGCATATCTATATATCCGAACACAGCTTATAATATTTCTAATTAGTAACATAATCATACGTAATTTCCATTTCGTACCCAACAACTCGATTCTAATGATTTTAACTAGTACAGTGAACTTGTTACAAAGCAACAATGTTTTCTTTGAAATCTTTAATAAGCCAAATATATGGTACTTTTATTTTAGGAGAATTAAGATTGCTAACTAAAATCAATTTATGCTCTGGATTTTTCAGTCGATCTATTTCTCAATATTAGAAAACTTTTTGCCATTAGACTAAAATAATCATAAAATATCAAAATGACGTACTCTAATGAGTCAAATTCAATTTTTTATATCTCAGGATCACTATTGTTTACCTTGAAGACATAACATGTGAACCTGATAATTTATTAGTAATTTGCTTGACTTTTTCAAGTGTCAAGAATTTTCAGGTTATACTACGCTTATCTCACTACTCTCATCAGCTTTGTCTTATTTACTACCAATGGACTAATCAGTGCACAACTCAACGTAACATCCCCAAATACACTACTCAACGTAACATCCCCAAATACACTACTCAACGTAACATCCCCAAATACACGACCTACCCCAAGTTCTCCAGATGCCTCGTCATCTATAACTGAGGCAGTAAATGAAGTTTTATCTGGCTCAATAGATGGAATGATTGGAGAAACTGTAAATATGCTAACTAGTGACACCGCCAACATAAGTAAAGATTCTATAAAAAGCAGTTTTGAGAACGAATTGCCTTCAAGTCTAACTTTGGATAAAAATAAAAGTAATATAACACAAAATGTGCCTATCGAACCAAAGATACAGGGCAACCTTAGCAACAATACTTTAAACATTAGTAAACAAATTCAGGCAAATAATGAAACTGCTTCAGATTCGGTAAACAAAATAAAGCAATCTTTCCAAAAATCTATGTATAATTCAACAATTGTACAGAGTTTTGATAATAACAGTTTTACTAATCTAGTGAATCAAAATACTTTTGATGAATTTTTGTATAAAATGAAAAATATTTTAGATATCGATTTATTTAAATAAATTTAAATCAGTTTATTTTATTTCAAATTTTACATCTTTGATCTAATCTATTAATAGTAAATATATCATAAACATAAAGATATTGTACTTTCTGACTTAACGTTCGCATATACAGTATCAATATAATAGAATAAAAACAAGCGATGCAACAACTAGCATCTAATGGTGAAAACCACCACTTTAGTTTAGACATACTTTTCAATCTACACTAAAGAAATCATTTTTCGTTATAGTTTTCTGATTTTTCGTGCTGATTGTATTTGTTTAGAATTACAATTCTCAGATATATTAATTTAAAAACATAATATTATGCTAATTTTTTAATTTTACAAAATGCAGTTATATTTATAATTTATTTGAAGATTTTTGAAAACCTTATATTCTTTATATATTTATGTGAAAATATGAAGCGTATTGAAGCGATAGTTCATAGCGAAAGAATCCCGGAGTTAAATGAAGAATTAAAAAAAATAGGACTTAGCGGATGTACCATATATGATGGAAAAGGCAGGGGTAAAGGTGAAAAACCTGTGGTGCAATCTGGTCGTGGCACGGGGAAATTTACTTCAGAATTTTCTGCTAGGGCAAGTCTATCTACTGTTGTGGATGATTCAGAAGTTGATAAGGTAGTAAAAGCCATTTTGGATACTGTAAGTACCGGTTCTCCAGGAGATGGAAAAATTTTCATCTCGACAATTGCTGATGCGATAGATATAGGGACCCAAAAAAGAGGAAATGGAGCACTCAAGTAAAAAATTTTTTGATTATTAATTTTTGCGTTATATCTCGCATGTTAAACTAGAGTTTTTCTAATTTAATCTCGTTTTTAGATTATTATTATGCAACTTCAAAAACGGATTATTTCTTTTTTAATTTTTAGATAAGGAAAATACAAGAAACATATCACTTTTAAGTCAGCTACGAAAATTATTTACATATTAATGGCTATTGGCAGAGAAATAAGACTATCAAGAATTCTAAATAATGGTAAAATGCTTTGTATCCCCATGGACCATGGAATAACAAATGGACCAATCACGGGATTGGAAGATGTTTATGGGTTTATTTACAAATGTGAAAAATCTGGTGTTACAAGTATCATCATAAACAAGGGAATTATCAAATCACTGCCGCGACCTCCAACCGTAGGAATAATTGCACATTTATCGGCTAGTACTTCGCTAGGACTTTCACCGAATAAAAAAGTACAGATGGGTGGTGTGGAAGATGCAATAAGACTTGGCGCCGATGGTATTTCGGTTCATATAAATATTGGTGCTAAGGAAGAACCTGAAATGCTTCAGAAATTAGGGATGATTTCTGATAAATGTAATGAATGGAACGTTCCATTAATTGCAATGATGTATCCTAGAGGTGAAAACATTAAAGATCCATATAATGTAGATGTAGTCTCCCATGTTGCCAGAGTTGGTGCGGAGGCAGGAGCTGATATCGTCAAGACTGTATACACAGGCGATAGTGATTCTTTTAAAAAAGTCGTAGGAACATGTCCTGTTCCTGTGGTTATTGCTGGGGGACCAAAAGCTACTACCGATGAAGACATATTGGAAATGTGTGACGGTGCGATGCAAGCTGGTGCCATTGGCGTTACCTTTGGGCGGAACATATTCCAACACAAGAATCCTCCACTTATACTCCATGCATTATCTAAAATAATTTTTAATAGTGAAAATCCAAAAGAGGCATTAAGGAATATTGTCAGATCAAAAAAATAAAGAACTCATACTAAAGCCGCTTGTAGCCAGAGAAAAACTGAATGATTTTTTATCCAGAGTATCAAACGTGTCTTTGATATACGCTGACCCTACAGTTATAACAAACAAAAAGTTCAGAACAATATTTCATTCTCAATATGCCGATTTTGTTGTATGTGATACTTTGGATTCATTAAAGGAATACAAGAAAAAGTTTGAGAACAAACGTATAGGTTACGTAAAAAAGATATCAAATAATGATGATTTGGAAGAAATAATACAGGCTTCCAAAGTTGGAGCTGAATTTGTAATTGTTGAGGCCACTGATTGGAAGATTATTCCATTAGAAAACCTAATAGCCATGCTCCAAAAGACAGGAACAAAAATATACACAACTACTAAAACTTCTAGTGAAATTAGAACTATGTTCTCTGTTCTAGAACTTGGTGTTGATGGAGTTATTTTGGAAACGGATGATCTAAAACAGGTGGAAAATTCATCTGACCTGCTTGATAACCCTACTTTCAATCTAAAATACGCAAAAATAACCGAGTTAAAAGATGTAGGAATGGGAGAAAGGGTATGCGTAGATACTGTATCTATGATGACTATGGGTGAAGGTATGCTAATAGGTAGTAATTCGAATTTTTTGTTTCTAGTACATAACGAATCTATAGGTTCTTCATTTACTTCTCCACGGCCATTTAGGGTGAATGCTGGAGCTGTTCATTGTTATACTGCTATGTCCGATGGAACTACAAAATATTTGTCTGAGCTTGAAGCAGGTGTGGAAATCCTAGTAGTCAATAAGGATGGTACTAGTAGAAAATCGACTGTAGGAAGGTCTAAAATAGAATCTCGTCCAATGAGATTAGTAAAGGCCCAAATTGATAATAATAAAGGATCTGTAATTTTACAAAATGCTGAAACAATAAGATTAATTACAAATGATAATAAATTGATCTCTGTAACAGACTTAAAAGTAGGTGACGAAGTTTTAGCCTATACGAAAACCATTTCTGGGAGACACTTTGGTATGTCAGTAGATGAATTTATTTTGGAAAAATAAACGTACAATTAGTTTCGTGAATAGTTCAGAGGGTGTGAGTCATTATTATTTACAGCAAATATTCCAAAATATTGTATGATTTATTATGAGATGAGATTCATTTATGTAATCCGTTTTATTCTATGTTGAGCACACTAAATTAACGTTTCAGGTAACTGGTGGGTCCATTAAAACGCAACCATTCCAGACTCACACCAGTTATTGATTAATTTTGTCTGATGAAATAAAATCTCTAAAGGCATTTTTTCATTTGATGAGCCCACCAACACAAAATGCGAGAGAAAAGTTACACCAACTCGGAATTTCTTGTACCTCGACTCTCAAAACAAAACAGTTCAATCATCCTTTATTGATTTTAGTAATCTGTCATCAGTGATATTTTTACCTTGATCAGAGTGTATTCTCTCAATTTCAATTTCATTCCACTATCTCATCTGAATGTTATGGCCCATACATACAAAAAATCTCATTGGCTCATTAGATTCTGCGGGTACTGTTAACTTTTACATATCATGATTGCCCACCAGTCTCATTTTACTTTTTGAAATTGTATGTTACCATTTAGTTTAACCAATTTAATTTATCATCAAGTGTATTTTTTTTGAGTATGAGGGATATGGCTGGATCCATAAAGAAAACATAATTCCATGTTACTTGAATTTCAAAACTCCATAATGCAAGGAGATTGTAGAAAGATTCTCTCAGAATTATCTGCAAATTTAATTCAACTTACAATTACTTCTCCTCCTTATCGAAATGCTATTGATTATGAAGCACATGTCGAAAAAAATGGATATTATCGTGGAAAGGCAAGGAAAGAAACAGGTGAATATCTCGATGAAATGATTCAAATATTTGATAATCATGTTTATAGAGTCACCAAAGACGGCGGTTACTGTTGTATAGTAATTGGGAATGAAGTTGTAAATGGCAGCATTATCCCATTACCACATATGCTG
>JAATVM010000170.1 GCA_014523495.1 Nitrososphaerales archaeon TH1920 | reverse complement strand
CCACTATCGGAACGGGGCCCGGGAGGGATATGACTGAATATTGTAGTGGAACATTATGAGAATCTCTAACTCTAGTTTTTGTCATAAGGCTTCTTCATCTTCAAGCAATGCCGTTTCAAATGCCACTGCTTTATCAGGTTTCGATGCGTATATCACATAATGATGATTTTTCAAAAGTCCACTTATCCACTTTTGCCTCATAGATGATTCTATTTTAGAAATATCATAATAGCACATTTGTGAACAATCAAATTCATCAAAATGTTCATGTCCAGTTTTCTCCAGGACAAGGCCTAGTTCCATTCCGACTTTTGTTTCTGTCTCTGTTATAGTTCTTCCGACAAATCTATACGGTGGCTTCATTCCCTTTGTAGCGTCTTCTCGTATCTGCTTAAGTGTAGCAAGTGCATCGTGTTTATTGTCATCAGACTTTTCAATCTGATAAACGCGTAAGGAATGTTTTTTCTTATACAAATTAACATTGATTCCTTCCTTAGCCAACTGCTCTTCGATTATTTCAGGTTTGTCAGCAGTAACTAATATACAAGATTCACTATTTTCAAGACCATTTAGAAAATATCGTGATATTATCCAATATGCATATTCTGTACTATCATATAGTAAAACCATGTGCTTATTTCTCTCCATTTGGTCAATAAATTTCATCGGATAATAATTTACTTTATTGTCTTCCGTTGAATCTGGCACCATTATTATTTTTTCATATCCTCCTCTGAAGAATCCATATATCTTATTCCCATCTCAAGAACGAAATCAGCAATTCTTTGATAATCTTTCAAAAAATCATTGCCTCTTTCAGTTATCGAAAGTGGATAGTGTTTTATCATATTCTTGTTCTCTAATTCAGTTAGATATCTTGCAAATTTGTCATATGCTAGATTACTTTTTAATTGCACACGAGTAGGTTTTGCTCCTCCTGCTCCATCCTCACGATAATCATTACTATTTGTTATCTCAAGCGAAATTGCCGTAAGAATATCATTATATATTTCCATCTTGTTCCTTTTTGGTTTAGGCAGTATCGATATCAATCCCTCTTCTTATTAATAAACCTCCCTTAGGGGAGCAATTATTTTTATATTAACAGTACTCGATATAAACAATGAATGATAATTTAAATAATCACAAAATTGTTTCCAAAAGTGAATGGATAGAAGCTCGTAAGGCTCTTCTAAAAAAGGAAAAGGAATTTACAAACTTACGTGAGCAACTTAGTCAGCAACGACGCGATTTACCATGGGTATCCGTTGATAAACAGTATGTTTTTGAGGGACCGGATGGGAAACAAACCCTCTCCGAACTTTTTGACGGAAGAAGCCAATTAGTAGTTTATCACTTTATGTTTGATCCGAGCTGGGAAGCAGGATGTTTGCATTGCTCATTTTGGGCTGATAATTTCAATGGAATAATTGTGCATCTGAACCATCGAGATGTTACCATGATAGCTATCTCGCACGCTCCGTACAACAAGCTGGCCGCGTACAAGAAGCGAATGGGTTGGGGTTTCAAGTGGGTTTCTTCTTTTGAGACTGATTTCAATTTCGATTACAATGTGTCATTTACACCGGAAGAGCTGGGCAAGAAAGAAGCCTTCTACAACTTCACAACACAAGATCCCTTCAGCTCACAGAGGGAAGGAGTCAGCGTATTTTACAAAGATACGAAGGGTCAGGTGTTTCGCACGTATTCTGCATATGCGCGTGGGATTGATATGTTGAACGTGGCATACCACTACCTCGACCTAGTCCCTAAGGGCCGAGATGAGGCTGGTCATGAATTTCCTCAATATTGGGTTCGTCGCCATAATGAATACGACAAATTAGACTTTAATAGCTGGTTGCCTAAAAGCGCATATCAGTAAAGTCTGTTACCGAGGGGTGTTTTTCCTTCAGTAACATCATCTCCATCTTTAGCAGATTCAGTAAAGTAAAGGAATACATACGTCGTACCATTTTCATATTTCTTCACAGCTACTCCTAACATGGTGTAGACAGCGTACTGAACCTAATTGCTTTTATTGTAATTAAACCACTATTTTGAAACAAACAATGCGTTTGAACTATTAGATATAGTGGGTTTGATACCTAAAATATAACCAATAATATATTTTAAATCTTATATATGTTTACTAATTACAGTATCAATAATATTCCGGGTTGGGTGGGATTCGGACTATGCATGAATATGGGTTCTATAACATATGTTATCTAGCCTTTAGGGATAAATGACTCGATAGATAAACACTTGATTTGACATTAGTTATTCGGCCTAGGCTCATATCCGAATACTTCCTTTAGAGTCCTAGGTTTCTTATCTTTAAAGATGTCTTCAGCACAGTATTTCATTGAGAATGCGGCCATCTGTTCCAAAACGGGTGCTAATGCCATGCCCTTCTCGGTCATATAGTATTCTATCCTAACTGGGGATTCATGGTAAATCTTCCGCTCTATCAATCCATCCTTTTCCATTTCCTTCAACCTTGTAGAAAGGATTTTTGCATTTATTTCCTCTATAGAATCAAGCAGCTTGTTGAATCTTGTTTGATTCAGGTACATCATATTT
>JAATVM010000169.1 GCA_014523495.1 Nitrososphaerales archaeon TH1920 | reverse complement strand
ATCAGTAGGTGCAGAAACATTTCTAACAGTCAATGATTTCATAACCTTTGTACTTCAATTCATATTGGGTTTTGGTATTGCCTTTCAGCTACCTGTCTTAATGTATGTATTATCCCTAAGTGGTTTGACTGATTCAAAATTCTGGCAAAAAAACTTTAGATATGCTATAATAATCATCACAATTTTTGGCGCAATAATAACACCAGATGGAAGTGGTGTCACTGTGTGGTTTATTGCATTACCAATGATTGCACTTTACGCTGTTGGTATTGTAATGATTAGACGGAAAGAAGTGAGTATTATCATGCGATAAATAATACAAAAATACCATCAACATTTAAATCTCAACCATATCTATCTTCTAACTATGAACGGTATTGATAATGCGATTCTGCAAATACCAGGTGGATATGAATGGATAATCATCATAGTTATTATTGTGGTTATCTTTTTTGGTGTCAGGAAAATTCCTGAATTGGCCAGATCTTTTGGAAAAGCAACAGCAGAATATGAAAAAGCAAGAATTGAAGCTAAAAAAGAGCTGGAACAAATTAGGAGCAAAGATAAGGTTGGACGTGAAAAACTTGAAGAAATAGCAGAATCCTTGGGAATAGACTACTCAAATAAGAATGATGAGGATCTTAGGAAAGCCATAGAAGCGGCTGTTAATAAAGAAAAAAGTAGCTAAGTCAATATCAAGCAATATTCAATAATTACTATTTTTGGAAAATTTTATTTATAACAATAATCTTCTGCATGCATAAACATGATTGGTACTGATACAATTTCTGAGATTGTAAAAAAATATGATGTAAAAGATATACACTTAGCAGTTCTAGGAAGTCATTCTGCGTTGGAAATAATGGATGGTGCAAAAGATGAGGGGCTGAGAACGGTATGCGTTTGTCAAAAAGGAAGAGAATTGCCATACTTGAGATTCAAAAGACTAGCAGACGAAATAATTTTGGTAGATAAATTCTCAGATTTAGTTTTCAAAGAAAATCAAGACAAACTCAGGGAAAATAATGCAATTATGGTACCTCATCGGGCATTTACTGCATATCTTGGGTACGATTCCATTGAAAATGAATTATTGTTGCCAATACTTGGAAATAGGAACTTATTTCGAGCTGAAGAAAGGAATTATGAAAAAAATCAGTACTTTTTATTGGAACAAGCACAAATAGCCCATCCAAAGATATACAAGAATTATTCTGATATAAATGGACTGGCAATAGTAAAGATTCAAGAAGCTTCAAGAAAGCTAGAAAGAGCATTTTTTGTGGTTAGTTCAGTACAAGATTATTTGGAAAAATCTCAAAATAAGATAAAGGAGAAAGTTATCACTAATGAAGATCTTGAATCGTCTGTAATCGAAGAATTTGTTGTAGGCACCTATTTTAATTTTAATTTTTTCTCCTCACCTTTAACTCCTGAAACTGAATTTTTGGGTATTGAGCGAAGACTCCAAACCAATCTCAATGATCTGAACGCCATACCCGCAAGACAACAACTAGAATTTGATATAGAAGTGAGACATATAGAAATTGGCCATACACCTGCAAGCATCAGGGAGTCCATGCTACAAAAAATATTTGAACTCGGTGATAAATTTTCAGAAACTGTGAGAAAGGTATATCCACCTGGAATAATAGGACCATTTTCTCTACAGAGTATAGTCACGCCTGAATTAGAAATAGTTGTTTATGATGTTTCTCTAAGAGTTCCTGGAAATCCAATAATGGCAACAACCTCGCCATATACAAAATATTCTTACGGCCAGACATTTGGTATTGGCCGCAGAATTGCGATGGAAGTCAATAAGGCATTAAGCGAATACAAACTATTCACAATAGTTACTTAAGTCAGATAAATTACTGTTCAATGGTTTCTTCAAACAGATTTTTTCTCACTCTTATTGGTACATCAAAAAATGCAGCCAGTGCAATAGAATCAGACGCACGATAATTTCTTAAAGTAATTATCTCTTTTCTAGTTTTGAAGTAAAGATTAGACCTTAAGACAGGACCGTTTCTGTAAATTCTAACTTCGACTAATAATAAATCCTGTAAAGCTGATATTTCTTCGATGAGGTTATAAATAGTAGGTATGGTAGTTTTGTCTCCTTCTTTAAATCTCAGAATATGTCTTGCAACTTCACCTGAAAACGCACGTATTGGAAATTCTCTTCCATCGTCTGATTTTAAAGTAAGAAGTCCCTCAAGTCCAAGTTTATCGACAAAACCAATAAAGCTTATGGAGGCCGTAACAAATCCTTCACTTGTGAAAGTTTCACCCATATTTTTTTTTACATGACGATAAATTTAGACTTTATCCAAATAGAGGACTTGGTAAGTCAAATCTCATCTTTTTTACAGTTATTTAAATTAACTTAATATTCATAAGGTGGTTTTTCGTAAATCAACTTACTTGATGGTTAATGACTATGCTCGAGAATTATAAATCGCTAAGAAATAGAGGTATACGTATTATTTCAATCAGCATTTTTTCCATAATAGTCGCCATCATTCTATACTCTTTCTTTAGCTCCCATCAATCGTTAACAGACATAACAAGATTGTATAATTTAGCGATTGCCGTGATTATTTTGATATTAGTTTCGTTAGCAGCCATTGGATATGGATCTTATTTGATACTCTACTCTGAATCTTTGAAACCAGAGCCTAAGAAGAGTTATCTTGGATACATTTCAATGATTTTAACCAACAAGACTTATTGGAAAATATTTATTGTTTCATCTATTGTGTATGGGATTTTCTTTGGTTTCTTATCTCAAATTCTTATTTACCATGCTGATGTTGAAGGTAATACTGCCCCTTCTCTTTCTGTCACACTATGCTGCAATTATCCTGGATATGTTCCAATGATAACAATGGAACTGACGGAATTATTTTCTATATTGATAATCCCCATAAATCTAATACTTGCAATAGCCGTCTCATTACTAGTTGGATTTAATTTTGCATTAAATGTATACTTTCTCAAGATATTTCGAGATCAGTCTCAAAGAAAATTTTCAATTACTTCAACTTTTGGTGTATTCAGTGGTTTATTCATTGGTTGCCCGACCTGTGCAGGGAGCTTATTTTCAGTCCTTGTTGGATTTGGTACAAGCGCCACAATTTCTGCGCTCGCTCCATTTCAAAGCCTATTTATCGTAATAACTATTCCAATTTTGATTGGCACGCCACTATTGATCATACGCAAAATAATGAAAAATGAAACTTGCAATATTATAGATCGTTAATAGACTATATAATGAGTAGGTGAGAGTCTAAGTTTGAATTGGATGAAGTATCTTTAAGCTAGTATTCTATTCAAATATTGTAAGGGTGTTTGTTTGTTCTTTTAATATTTTTTCAAATTTCAAAATATCCAGATCCTTGAACGGTCTCATTTTAGGTAATTGTGGGGGCTCTTTTATTTTTTCTAATATCCCCCTTGAAACCAACTCCGCCTTTAATTTTTCGCGTAATTCTGGATGACATAACTTGCTATGAAAAATACTTCCCCAGCCTTGTAAGAACATCTCCTTTATATGCGAGTCTCCTTTTTCTTCATGAAAATGTGGATTCCGTGTTTCAATTTGCATCACTTCAACTCCTTTTTCCATAGTATCCTTGTGTTCTGGCGGGGTAATTCCACCAAATTGTTCCAACAAATTAACTATTTCATAGGGCTCGATGGAAAAACCAGAGGAGTAAGTCAATAATTCTGCCAACTGAATAGACATACAATGTTCTCCCGAATTTCCTGTGCGTATTACTTCAGTTTCAAATCCAGTATAGTATGATATCATGAAGTTCAAGAATTGATTTGTCATTTCCGAGACTCTGCCCAGCTTTGAAAATCGTACACCAGATTCAGAAATCTTTGGTTTGTATATCCACGACACACGAACCATGGTGTACGGTGTGGTAGATAACGCAATCCCAGACGAGAATATTTTTGTGTATTCATTTACAGCGCCGGGGACATAGTTGTCAGAATCAACAAATCCTACATATTTTTTTCCCATCATTTTTGAAAGGATCATACCAATGAACATCCCCTCTCCTTTACCATTACGTATTTTATTATCCGAATCAAAAAGATCTGTATATCCAACTTCCTCTAAAGCCTTGACAAAGCCCGCATCTTTTTGATGCATGATTACTGATTTTTTTCCTGCAAACCTGTTAAATTGTTCAAAGGCCTGTTTTTCTAGTTTAAACCTATCAATAGGTTCTCTTGGACTATTTGATACAATGATTGTCAAACAATCATGAGGAATGCCGCTTAGCACTCCTTCTAGAAGCTTTAAACGTTCTCCTTTTATAGGAATTACAATTGCCATTTCAGATTCTATTTTCGAAATGATTTCATCATCAATAGAACGAATGACTTCAGATTCAGTTTTCGGATGTTTGTTCTTGTGTCCAGAATCTAGTTCGTACACACGTTGAACTCCGTGTAGGCTTACCGATCCAAATCTTTCTGTAAATCTCGGGACATCAAGCTTCATATCTTTAATTCAGTTATGCCATATTTATTACAAGTCTATATAAATCAATAATTTTTTACTCAAACCTGAAAATAACGATATCAAGTTTTCGACAATTATATTATACTAGTCGAAATTTTTAGAAATACAAAGGTTACGATCATAGTTTATTAGATTGATAAAAATAATCTCTAAGGCTTCAAGGTAGAAAATGCAGACGAGCCAGATCCGAATCTCTTGTTTGCTAGGTTTTCGCTTATATTTGATACATTAACGTATTCATATGCTTAGGGATGAGAAAATATCAACCAATCAATCACTATCCATAGATCCAATTTTAAGAAACATTTAGATCTTCACTACAAGATGATGTTCCCATTATATCCCAAAAATTGTTCCTCCATAATAGACATATAGTAAAATAATATTCTAATTGCTTACAACTTATTGACAGTGTTTGTTATCTTATTGTTGTCTAAAACTATTTGCCCTATTGTACCTTGATTTAGTAAATAAAGATTTTAATAAAATATTTGACACGTTTGAGCCACTCACTTTTTTTTGAATTAGCATAAAATTAACAAAGCAACAAATTATATATCAACCTTATTCAAATCTACACTTCGATAAATAATGTGTCATTTTCTACCAAGACTTTGTGACTTTGCAATGGATTTAATTTTTGAGGAAACGCGATCAAACTACCTGTTTTAATGTCCCATTTTGCTCCATGCCAAGGACATGTTAATTCGTTATTGTCCAGTTGT
The DNA here is from genome assembly GCA_014523495.1 of Nitrososphaerales archaeon TH1920. Lineage (GTDB taxonomy): Archaea > Thermoproteota > Nitrososphaeria > Nitrososphaerales > Nitrososphaeraceae > TA-21. The sequence goes on along the minus strand of JAATVM010000169.1, from coordinate 5,727 downwards.
CCCTCGTGGAGCTCCGCTCCAGCGTGAGTACAAATATTGTCAATCGCATAATAATTTCCATCCAATTTTGTTACTACTACCTCCTTCCCACTTGCTGTTAAATGGACTAACTTGCCCTCTTGAATGTCTGAAGTTTTTCCTACAACTACCTTTGCCATGAAGATAAAATAATTCTGCATTATTTTAACTTAATTTCTTATCATTTGTACGAGATTTAGATATCTTAATATAGAATATTTCAACTTTTTAAAGATAATCAAGAATTAGGGCGGATGACAAATATTGAATATTCTGATCAACCTGAATCTATTACTAATAAAAATCTTATTTGGATAGATATCCAAAAACCTACTAGAAAAAAATTAAAGATCTTGGAGGGAAAATATCCATTTCATGAATTAAATATTGAGGATTGTCTTTCTAAAATACAAATACCAAAAATTGATAAATATCAAGATCATATCTTCGTAATTTTGCATTTTCCAGCAGTGGATAAACATGAGTATTCCTCGTTCCACTCAGCTTGCAATATTTGCTGGCCCTAATTATCTAATTACGGTACAGCAGGGAGAACTAAAACCACTTATTGAAATGTTCAATCTTTGTAAGGAAAATGAAAAACAAAAAGACGTGTTCATGGGATCTTCATCGGGCTATTTATTACATAGTATAATCGATCTTATGGTTGACGAATTGTTACATGTTTTAATGAAACTTGAAGGAAATTTAGATGACATTGAAGATTTAGTATTTGATGAGAAAGTTGCGGTAGCAAAAGACATTTCGTTATTACGTAGAGAGATTACAACTCTTAGACGGGTGGTTGTACCATTGAGGAGAATAATATTGGATCTGAGCAAAGAAATGCAAAAATTTTCTGAAGAAGATTTGACTGATTATTACGATGATGTTAGGGATCATACAGAAAAAGTTCTAGAAGCCCTTGAAGAATCTAAAGAAACTATTGAAATCTTCAAGGATACCGATTTCATGTTAAGTACAGAAAAATCAAATAAGATACTGGCAACATTAACTATTCTATTTACTCTTTCCATTCCCGCAACAGTAATTGCTTCGTACTATGGAATGAATATTAATCTACCTGGTGGTATTGAAACTGGTACTCCAGTTTTTCTTGGTCCATATACTTCATTCATACTTTTAATAATAATTGCGATAATCCCTTCGTTAGCAATGGTTTTGCATTTTAAGAAATTGGGCTGGTTTGGCTGGTGATAAAATTATTGTAATTATAACAAAAGATATTGATTTTTAATTTTAGCTAACCTTCATGCTCAATTAGAGATGATAAATCTATTTTGAAGAATGTTTTTAGAATACCTATATATGATTCAACAGGAGGGGGGATTTCATCTTCGCATGATACCTTCATATTCCATGCATTTATCCAAATTATCATACCGTATAGAATGTTGAGGAATCTCTTATACTCTGATGGTACGACCTCCAGACTATCCAAATATTTGTCTCCTAACATCCAAGCAGCGGTAAAATCTAGACATTTTTGACCGTAAACAGCCTGGATTTGTTCCTCAATACTATTTGCAAACTTGAATGGTGTATAGGACACAAAAAAAGGAAAATCAGTTTTATCCGGTAAAATCAGATCGGGTGGTGACCATATCGAAATTATTCTACTGCCATCTTTCAATTCTGTAGTAAATTTTTCTATCATCCTTTTTATGATCCGATCATCATGAAACCAAAAAAGAAATGCATTACCATCAGAAATATCTACTCTTCGTATATCGTTGTTAATGACTGCAACATTTTTTATTCCTTGGGTTTTTTTTAGAATTTCTCTTACTACTATTTTTCTTTTTTCTACACCTATAGCCTTCTTCACTTTATACTCCATCGATGCTATGTATATTGCATTACTATTTCCACATCCTAGATCATAAAAAATATCGTTTTTATTGAGGTAGGCGAGTTTAAAGATTCTTCTTACTACATTGTCTGGCAATCTAATATCATTACCTTTAAGAACTGAACTTGGTAAAGTAGAAATGAATTCATTAATGTTCATAGTATATCGCCATATTCTGTAATAGAATATCGATGTATTATATAAAAACGGAACTGAAATAAAACATCTCTAATTTTCGAAGAAAATTTAATGAAGTAGTACTGATAAAGTTAATAACAGACGCTCATTTCTTAAAATCTGTGAATTGTGATTATTGCGGTCATATCTATGTAGCACACGAACTCCAAAAGAATAAAGATAGAAAAAACTCCATATTCGACGTAGGTAGATGTTTGATAGTGGGATGTAATTGCACTAATTATGTTGATAAAATTGAGAAAATAGATGAAGAATTACTGTGATTCCTTTTTATCCAGTTTATACAATTTCATATTTGAATTATTTTCTGCTCATGTCATGTCCTAAGATTTAGTAAACCAATCATCATGAACAATTGATGAATATGAAAAATGTGAAGCTTTTAAATTTAATATTGCCACTTATTTCCTTGAGTCTGATTTATGCGACCATGCTCATTGGTGTTTATATTTCTTCTTTAAATAAGGTTGTTGCTTGCCCAGAATGGCCATTATGTCCCAATGGTTTCGCGTTTCCTTCGGAAAACTTCTTCTATGAACACTTTCATAGACTTGTGGCTATAATCGCTGCTATCTTTACTGTCATAACTTTAATTTTTGTTAGAAAAAGTTCTTGGAAGTTAAATAAAATGATGGTGATAATTGTTACCTCATTAATTATTGCCCAGATTGTTATAGGTATTTTTGTTGTATCAAGCAAATTGAATCCTATTATAGTTGCAATTCATCTGTCAACAGCAGTAACAATTTTTTCCCTAGTTTTTGTTCTACTTAGAGAATCATATATTGAAATTAAAAGTAAAAATATTTAGAACCAATATTAACCATGATGTTTGGTTATTCGATTAAAACTAAAATGTCAATATTAAATAATAGTGATACTCGATGATAAATCTTATATTCCTAGTAGCGAGAACATTAATAGACGAAAAAAATTTTCATTCATATATTGATTCTAGATTATTATACCTATTAAATCAATTTGGGGCTAAAATTGATATTAGAAATTATGATGCAGTTAAGAACGATATCATTAAAAATAGGAAAGTAGTAGACGGAGGTATTGTAGAATTAGTCATTCAAATTTGTAGAGTCTTAATGCCAATAGGATATGAAAAAATAATTCTAAAATATATTCTTCCATCAATTGAATTTGCTGAAAAACATTTTTTGTATCCATGCCATGATGCATTAAGCACTCTAGAAATCCTTTCCCAAAATTTTAAGATAGGGATAATTGCCAACAAAGACAAGAAAATATTAAAAATTTTCGAACTTTATGAACTAGACAAATATTTTGATAGTTGTATTTTTTCTTATGATGCAAACAGAGAACACGATGAAGAGATTTTTAAATTGATTCTAAATATGATGAAAAAGAGATCAGGAGAATGTATGTTGATCGGGGACAGACTTGATACTTATATACAACTCGCAAATGCATTGGGAATGATTACAGTAAGACTCACTAATTCTATATTCAAGTTACAGGAACCTATAAATCAAAATGAGATTCCAAAATTCACATTAAATAATTTAGTGGAACTTGTCGATATAAAATCAAACATGAGACCAAATTAAATTACGTATTTTCATACCAAAAATCCACCATCTTGATCAACCTCTAATATTTTTAAAAACTTTATTCATTTCATCTTCCCCTAGTCTATGGCTTGAACCAAACATTGAATGAATTGCATTTCCACCATCGCCGGATTTTCTTGGTACTATATGTACATGTAAATGTGGTATTTGTTGTCCTGCATCTTTACCATTGTGGATAGCTATTAGAGTGCTTTGTACACCTGTCCCTTTTTCTATCGAAGGTAATATCTTGTGAACCAAATTAAAAAAAAGGGCTATTTGATCGAATTCAACTTCTTGTAATTTTGTGTAGTGTTTTTTTGTAATAACCAGAGTATGTCCAGCTGTTAATGGAAATGCATCAAGAAATGCAATTGCGTTTTCATTTTCATCAATTATTTTGGCGTCAATTTTCTTTAGAGCAATTTTACAAAAAATACAGTTATCGGCACTCGTAGCATTCATATTATTTTTACAGTCTATCGAATAATAAAATATTTCTAAATTTGTAAAAATATTATTTGATAATAATTTTTATGCTGGAATATTGAAAAGAGAAGTAATATGTTTTGCTGCAACATATTTGTTTATATTATTATTTATAGTAACCATTGGCCGTTCCTTATCAGTAACAAAGCCTATTATTTGGGGATTGAAGTTATGTTTTCTTAAATCTTCCAAAATCATCGGGGCAAGATCTTCACCTGCAATTATCAAATGACATCCGTTTACAGATGCAGTTGAATTAGATACAAGAAATTCATCTGTAGCAAATCTCGCCAATTCCTCATATTTTATGGGGACTTCATTTATCATTATATGAGAATTTGAAATATTGGCCAAATTGATCAATGCCAGAATCCCATCTGAACCAACAGGATATACACCGACAATGTTTAAGTTAGTATCAATTTCTTTTCCAAAGTCAGGACAATACTTTGAAATTATCTTACCTAAGGAAAACCTGGGTTGAGTTAACGATTTTATTATTTCATTCTTGATGTTAATATCAACAGATTCATGCTCACCTATTATGGACTTCATTTCTCCAATCTGCTTTATTGTGTAAATACTCAATGGGGTTAACGAACCAAATTTATCAGTTAGTATTAGAACCATGCCCGGTTGGATGAGATCATACCTAACTGGTAATTCCTTGGTAGAGTGAGCATACGCCGTTGCTCCAAAGAAAAGTTTTCTTAATTTGAGTGAACTATAATCATCAAGTAACAAATTATATTTTGCTGCAAACAAGTCGTTATTTGTTCTTATTTTGTCCAGTAAGCTCTCGTCTGGTGCATCATATATCGGTATTATTCTAAAACCTGTGGTACATCCAAGTAACAGGAGATTTTCCAAGGCAGAAGCTAAAGCAATTGAAGAATTAACTATTGAATCGGGTTCTTCATCAGGATCTATTAGTTTTCCAGATGAAATATTTACCGCAGTATATCCTACCTTATTTCCTCTATGCGTATCAATGTAATCAACCAATCCAAATTGTGATTCGTATTGCGATGTGGTTGAGAGTACCACTCTTCTTAACTGGTGTTTAGGAGGTTTTTTACCAAAAAAATTACTTAGAAGATTGGATAGACTTTGATAATCTTCTGCCACTTCATTGTGGATTCTCATTAAAGAAATAATTTTCTTGTTTTTGAAATCCTCTGAAATTGATTCATTGACATTGTATGTCCTCCGTGTTATATCTGGATTTTTTCCGCTGTAGTGAAATGAATCAAACCATGACAAGTTGGCCCATGAATTATGTTTTATTTTTTCAAAAGATTTCCCTAATGAATAATAATCAACCTCATTGGAGCAATTTGATATCCATCCAATTGGATCGAAGCCCATATTCTGATATTTGAATATATTCTGCCAAAAATCATGAGCCAAAAACTAAAGCCACCAGAGATCACATATACAACACTAATAATGAATCTTCCTAATGGATAAAAACTCCTCAAGCATATTTAAGTTAGTTATCTTTATTAAATTAAAATGATAAAAAGAATAATAATTATAAGCCTATTTCGCTCAAATTAAAAATAA
>JAATVM010000168.1 GCA_014523495.1 Nitrososphaerales archaeon TH1920 | reverse complement strand
TGCAGATAAATCATGATAAGGACAAGGCACAGGATGCTTTAATGAGCGAAATAAACAATATTGCGGAAGAAATGGACTCAAAATCTGCCCCTGAGATACTAAATTGGGCATTCAAGAAATATGGTGATAGGATGGTCCTTGCGTCCAGCTTTGGTGCCGAAGATGTTGTATTAATTGATATGATGTGCAAAATTAATAGCAATCTAACTAGGGTATTTACCTTAGATACTGGGAGACTAAATCAAGAAACATATGATCTTATTGATAAGATAAGAAAAAAATATAACATTAAAGTTGACGTCTATTTCCCAAATTCAAGAGAAGTTGAGGAGATGGTCGCAAACAAAGGAATGAATTTAATGTATGAAAGTGTAGAAAATAGGAAACAATGCTGTAATATTAGAAAGATTGAGCCATTGAAAAGAGCCTTGAAGCAATTCGATTGTTGGATTACTGGACTTCGTCGGGAACAAACGGTAACTAGAAACAAGATAATGAAGATAGAGGTTGACAATTTAAACAACAACATTATTAAGTTAAATCCATTGGCTGACTGGACAAACGACGAAATATGGAAATATATCCATGAAAATAAAATTCCATATAACGAATTACACGATCGAGGATATCCCAGCATTGGTTGTGAACCATGTACAAGGGCTGTCAAGCAAGGCGAAGATCCTAGGGCCGGAAGGTGGTGGTGGGAAATTGATTCCCAAAAAGAATGCGGTCTGCATTGGAAAGAAGGTCAATAATAATTATTGGCAACAGATCTAATTTTACCACATGGTGGTAAATTAATAAATAAATATATTGAAAAAAATTACGACGATTCGAAGAGTTTTGAAGTATCTTCTGACATAAGAAATGATGCTGAAAATATAGCTATAGGTGTTTTTAGTCCGCTTGAGGGTTTTATGAATCAAGAAGATTTGCTCAATGTTCTTAAAGAGGGACGATTGAGTAATAACATTCCATGGACTGTTCCCATAGTTCTTGATGCGCAAAAAAAAGTTGCGATGGAAATGAAGGATGAAGGGAATGTTGCTCTTAGTTCTGGTGGCGAAAAATTTGGCGTTATGCATGTAGAGGAAATTTATGGATATAATAAAGAGGATATTGCAGATAAGGTGTACGGTACTAATGACGTCAATCATCCCGGTGTAAATAGATTATTTAAAATGAAAGAATTTCTAGTTGGCGGAGAATTGCAAGTTTTCCATTTGAAAGAAAATGATGAAACACAAAAATTTAGAATGCTTCCATCTCAAACACGTTCTGAAATTATTAAACGAAGATGGAAAACTGTAGTAGGATTTCAAACCAGAAATGTACCCCACGTTGCTCATGAAATGCTTCAAAAAGCCGCTCTGAATATTTACGATGGATTGTTTGTTAATCCTCTAATAGGCAAGAAAAAGATAGGAGATTTCACTGACAGTCTAATAATTAATGCCTATGAATCATTAATTATGAATTATTTTCCAAAAAATCGGGTATTGTTTTCAACCATCCATACATCAATGAGATATGCAGGTCCACGCGAAGCTATACATCACGCAATTATGCGGAAAAATTTTGGATGTACTCATTTCATTGTAGGTCGAGATCATGCTGGCGTAGGTAATTATTATCCCCCATTTGCAGCCCAGGAAATATTTAATGAATATCCTGATTTGGATATCAGACCTGTTATCTTTCCCTCCTTCTATTACTGTAAAAAATGTATGTCGTATGCTAATGAAAAAACATGCCCTCATGGAGTAGAATCAAAAGAAGAACTGAGCGGAACGATGATTCGAAAAATGGTAAATTCAGGTAAAACACCAGAAAAACATTTAATGCGCCCAGAAATATCAGATTTGATTCTTAAATCAGAAGAACCATTTGTAGTTGAATAAATTATCTTGATAGGAACACTGAAATTTGGACTATTATTTGTAGTAGTATTTTTGATAATCTATCCTGTGGTGTCAATTAATGGACAAAACAATTTTCATGACATAATCAAAACAAGGAATTCTGAAAGATTTATTGGTGATTCAGATGCATCCAATGCCTATAGAAGACAACCATTAGTTTACTATTTCTCAAAATCTGTACCAACCAATTGGCAATTGACCATTCAAAATAATTTATCTTATACAGATTCAGAAAATGCCAAAACTGTAGTAAAAATTCAAGAACCTGCCCCAAGTGAAAAATTCATAGAATTAGCCATGTTTAGTGAAAAGACTGGAAAATTTTGGGTCGCCATTAATACAAATGAAACAGGCTATATTAGAGTGTATGAACGAGATGAAGATGGCTGGTCTCGAGACCAGCCGATTTTTGTAGCCCATGCAAATAATCAGGGTTTAACTATAACTAATGGTAAGAGAATCATAATTGACAAGCTGTCAGTAAATGATTTTACTGTTGGATCAGTATCAATATATGGTAAAGATGAATTAAATGACGCAAATAATTCAAACGGGGGTACAATCTCATTTGATATTCTTTTTGGTAATCCTGCCGAATCTCCATTATACTATCTGCCATTAATAACGATCATCGTTATTGGATCAATTGTGCTGGTTCTAATAATTAGAAAAAAACGAGATTAGGAATTTTTTTTATAATATTTGCATATTTTTGTCAGGTCACAAATTTTGCACTTTGGATTTTTCGGCAAACATATATTTTGACCATAGGTAACAAAAGTTTCATTTATTCTAGTCCAATACTTTCTTTCTACAGATTTTTGTAAGACCACTTCAGTTTCTTCAGGTTTTTTGGTATTTACTATTCCAATTCTGTTCGAAATTCTATGAACATGAATATCTACTGGAATTGCAGGTTTCTTAAATCCGTACACAAGAACACAATTCGCAGTCTTTCTCCCAACTCCAGGCAATGTAAGGAGATCATCTAAATTAGATGGAACCTTACCATTGTAATTTTCAATTAGTTTTTGTGATACTTCTTTTATTCTAGCTGCCTTGACATTGTAGAAGCCTATTTTCTGGATCACTTTCTTTAAATCTTTCAAATCTGCCTTGGATAACTCATCTGGGTTCTTAAACTCAGAAAAGAGCGACCTAATTACTTTGGTTGTGATCTCGTCCCTTGTGCGTGCCGACAATATAGTTCCTATTAATATTTTGAAGGGATCGCCTTCTTCTTGAATTTGCAAGTTCTTTAAGGCAGTAGATCTAACAAGATTATTATTTCGAAGAGCCTTTTGCATTAATCCAATTAGCTTATTGAATTTTACAGTCATATTCCTAAAATGTTGATTCTTATTCTCATCATGAATAACGTTACAAAATAATATTTGAATAGAAGTGACTATTCATGTTTTTTTTATTCTGGCTCTGCCAGTTTTTCTTGGAGCAATATTTCCTACCTTTCTACCAGGTGGTGTTGTCCTACCCACTGATGATTGGCGACCTACATGTTGATGTCTTCCTCCACCATGTGGATGATAAACTGCAGCTTGCGCTATTCCTCTTACTGTGGGATAGAGCTTACCGTGAGCAATCATGTATTTAGCTCTATTTCCTGCCTTGAGAAATGGTTTTTCCTTTCTTCCTGCGCCAGCAACTACTCCTAACATTGCCTTGCATTTTGGATTCAATGTTGTAAATTTACCTGATGGTAATTTTATCGAAACACCCAGAGACGTATGAGAAAATACTAGGGCAGATGAACCAGCTGACTTTATAAGCTTTCCACCATCGCCAATGTTCCTCTCCAGATTACAAATAATGGTACCGTCTGGAATTGATTCCAATGCTAAAATGTTATTTGGTTTAAGATCCACATTATTTCCAATTTGGATTTTTTCTCCAACTTCCATTCCATCAGGAGCAGGCAAATAGCTAAATCCTTTATCAAATTGAATTTTAGCCAAAGGTGCATTTCTTCCACGTTCATGAACAATGTCAACTATGGAACCAACTTTTTGTTCAGATGATTGTAAATTTGGATACTTGGCAGGTACAATTTTTCCTCTTTTAATGGACTGAAATTGTTTTCCTCCTCTTCCCCTTCTACGTACTAAAGTTCTTTTGCCCAATACAGTCCAATCAAACTAAAGAACTTCGTGATTTTAATCTTTTGGTAGATTGAAAATTGACATTTGTTATGTTAATAGAAAGAATCCTAAATCAAGTCATTTTTTATCATGAGAATATGGATCAATAGAGTAAATCTTTTTTTACAAAATGTAGGTCATGTTAGAAAATATACTATTTTTTATCTGATGTTTGACCTGCTAAGATTTGTCAAGAGTAATCCTCGACAAAGGTATAAACATAGGTACGGTAGTATGTGATATCGTGAGTCAAAACACTCTCTCACTGAAGGTTCTCGAAGCATACACTCGAGACGTAGGTCGTGGAGTGGCCAGAATCGATTATGATTCGATGGACTCGTTAACTGCATCTACAGGCGATGTTATAGAAATACGAGGAAAAAGAAGAACTGTCGCAAAATGTCTACCACTTTATCCTTCTGATGAGGGGAAAGGCATAGTTAGAGTAGATGGCCTAGTGCGAAATAATGCAGGTGTCGCCATTGGGGACACAGTAATTGTAAAAAAGATAAAAGCCGTTCCTGCAGAGAAAGTAATTGTTGCACCACTGGAGGCTATTCCACCCATTGACGAACGTTACCTTGCTGATGCACTTGAAAGCGTACCATTAATCAAAGGTGATAATGTCATGGTTCCTTATTTTGGCGGTAGACTTACTTTTCAAGTAATTGGAGTAACACCAGCATCAGACGCAGTATTGGTCACTCAAAAAACTATATTTCATATCGCAGAAAAAGGTGAAACCCTTAGAGGGGTTCCTCAAGTAACTTATGAAGACATTGGCGGACTAAAAGAAGAGATCCAAAAAGTTAGAGAAATGATAGAGCTACCATTAAGACATCCTGAAATATTTGAAAAATTAGGTATTGAAGCCCCAAAAGGTGTATTATTATATGGACCTCCGGGTACAGGAAAAACCTTACTTGCAAAGGCAGTTGCGAATGAAAGTAATGCTCATTTTATTAGTATCTCTGGACCAGAAATTATGAGTAAATTTTATGGAGAATCTGAAGCTCGATTGAGAGAAATTTTCAAGGAAGCAAAAGAAAAGGCGCCTTCAATTATATTTATTGACGAAATAGATTCAATTGCTCCCAAAAGAGAGGAAGTTACCGGTGAGGTAGAAAGAAGAGTCGTCTCTCAATTATTATCACTCATGGACGGTCTTGAGGCAAGAGGAAAGGTTATTGTAATTGCCGCAACAAATCGTCCAAATGCAATAGATCCAGCTCTTAGAAGACCAGGAAGGTTCGACAGAGAGATTGAGATCAAAGTTCCTGATAAACGTGGAAGATTGGAAATATTGCAGATTCATACACGAAATATGCCATTAGATACTGATGTGGAACAAGATAGGATTGCTGCTGTCACACATGGTTTTGTTGGAGCTGATCTTGAATATCTTTGTAAAGAAGCCGCGATGAAATGTCTGAGAAGGTTACTACCTGAATTGAATTTGGAAGATGAGAAACTATCTCCTGACGTCTTAAACAAGCTCATAGTTACTAAAGGAGACTTTGATAATGCTGTAAAAGAAGTTACGCCTTCTGCGATGAGGGAAGTATATTTGGAGTCACCTGATGTTCCATGGTCTGCTATAGGCGGATTAGAGCAAATTAAACGTGAATTACAAGAAGCTGTAGAATGGCCATTGAGATTTCCAGAACTCTATACTAAACTAGGGCACTCTATGCCAAAGGGTCTCTTATTGCACGGTTTATCAGGAACAGGTAAAACACTTTTAGCCAAAGCAGTCGCCACCGAGTCTGAAGCAAATTTCATTAGCGTAAGGGGACCTGAACTGTTAAGCAAATGGGTAGGTGAATCAGAACGCGGCATTAGAGAGATTTTCAGAAGAGCTAGACAAGCAGCTCCATGTGTCGTATTTTTTGACGAAATAGATTCAATTGCTCCAGTTAGAGGCATGGGTGGAGATAGTATGGTTACAGAAAGAGTAGTATCACAATTGCTTACAGAATTAGATGGTATCCAATCCCTTTCAGGAGTAGTGGTTCTGGCTGCAACAAACAGAGCTGATATTATTGATACTGCATTGTTGCGACCTGGCAGATTTGATAAGATCTTGTTAGTTCCATTACCCGATAAATCTGCAAGACAAAAAATATTGGAAATTCACAGTATTGATAAGCCACTTGGATCAGATGTTAACTTGGCCAGAATTGCTGAAATGACGGATGGTTTCAGTGGCGCTGACACTAGCTCAGTAGTAAATACTGCTGTATCATTGGTTCTACATGAATATCTGGCCAAATATCCTACACCTGAAGAAGCGGCAAGACATGCATCAGAAGCACACGTAATGATGAGGCATATCGAAGAAGGTGTGAAAAAGATTAAGGCTCAAAGAGAAGGCAAACCAGGAGAGAAGGTTTCGGTTCAATACTACAGATAATCACCACTTTCTTTTCTCTTCCGGATTTAGATATAACTATGAAACTAACTAACAAACAAACTAGTCATGTCTGTATAGTTTTTCCCTAATGATTTCATATGCTTTAGCAGCATCATTCATACCTAAAATCAAAATTATCTCATTTTGTGAGAAAAAAGCATTGTACAATGGAATGCCATTATTGTATAGTATAGAAAAAACAATTGATAGTACTTCGTATGTATTTTCTTTATCTGATTGAACAGTAATTGTGATTTTAGAAAGCCCTTCCTTTATTTCTCCTGCAGCACCTTTATGAGAAGATTTAAACACGCTTCGAATCTCATCAACATCTTCAGCAAACAAACGAATTTGCTTATTAGTCCTAAACATATCGTATCTGCTACCCAATTCAAATATTTCGTCCAAAATTTGATAAACATCATCGGCTTCTTGAAAGTCAATGTCTAGAATGCTCCCTGTTAGAGTCATTCTGATTCCATCGAAAACTGGATGATATTGGTATTCGATTTCATCCAAAGAATCTGCAAATCTTTTTATCGCTACCACTAGAGTATTAATATTAACTTCAGACCTGGTTAGCTTTTCAACTTCTGGCTTAATCTTTTGTGCTAATGCCGTATAATTTGCTATTCCTGTGCTTAGGGCTTGAAAAAATAATGTGTTAGAACCAATAATCTGTTTTACTGCATTAGGGACAGAAAAAGTTTGAGAATACATATATTTTTTATATGTTCCAAAAGTAATAAACCTTTCTTCTATATGTAAAATGCTACTGAATGTCCGAAGAATTACAAAATGTTATAATTCATTATTAGGCTCCTTTTGTACGCGATCAAATTCATCCAAATTGTTCTAATGGAATTGACAATGAGACTTTTTAATTGAATCAAGATGTTGTTAATATTGACTAAGCGTGAATTTACTATCGATATCGGAAGGGAAAAAATTCAGGAGTTAGGATATCTCCACAAAAATGTTGCAGTTAAATATCTTATGAAGAAGCGAAGGTCGTTGTTAATGACAAAAAATCTTGAAAAAATAGAAACTCTTTTTGCTGATCTTCCTAGGAAAATAAGCATAATTGGTAAAAATATAACCCATAATTATGAAGTAATTTGGGAGAGACAAGGAGTAACTGAATTTGAGGGATCGAGATTTGTATTTACTCTAAAGCAGTTGGATAATTAAACAGAATATAAAATAATCAAATTTATTCTCTCTACTAACTTTTAACATTATGGAAATAAAATGTAATAATTCATTATAACATCCCTCTTTTAGAATAATCAAATTTTTTAGAAGAGTATTTATAATATAAAAAGTAAACCAAATATCTACGTAATTATAAATTTTGAATTTGGTGGAAATACTTGAAATATCCTTTAAGAAATATTGTTTTCGAAAAAATAAAGGAATTAGGAAATTTATCAGATAATGAGTTATTGAGTAATCTCGAAAAAGATGGAGTACAAATAACAGCAGCCGATTTAAACAAAACGTTACTCGATTTAGAGATATTTGGATTAGTAAGGGTTAGCTGGATAACAAAAGACAAAAGACGAATAGAACTAGTCACATGATGAATTTTTTGTTATATGCAACTTGATCCACTAATAATTTTATCAAGCGCAGATTGAAAAATGAGTTCTCCGCTATACGATTCTCATATTCATCTCACAGATTCTGAATATGACAATTTTTTGTCATCAATACTGATAACCTTGAGAGAAATGAATATGAAAGCATGTTCGGTGACAGTAAACATTTCGACTTCATTAAAGGCAATAAAACTTTTTGAGGAAAAGGATATCCATAGTTTTGTCTATAATTTTATTGGAATCCATCCGCAATTTGTAGGCGAAAATATTTCAAGGTTTGAAGAAATCGTTACCTCAAATTTACATAATATTAATGGGATTGGTGAAATTGGATTAGACCCAACCTACTACGATCAAAAGGAAAATACAAAAATGTCACAAATTCAAGTCTTTAATAAAATGTTAACTATTGCAGAAACATATGATAAGCCCATTTCAATACATTCTAGAAATTCACTAGACGAAATTCTGAGTGTTTTGTCTACATATAATCTGAAAAAAGCCTGTCTTCACTGGTTTGATGGAACTCCACAGCAATTAGAAAAATCTCTTGATTTGGGTTTGTACATCTCCTATGGCCCATCAATAGTATATTCTAAGAAAAAACAAGGTTTGTTAAAGTTAACAAGTGAAAAAAGATTACTGGTTGAAACTGACGGACCAGTAAGATATCCATCATGTTTTAAGAATGTCATCACACTACCAACCTCGACTCTTATGAGCGTTGTAAGAAGCATATCGGAAATTCTTTGCTTATCTCCCAAGAACGCGATAGATATACTTGAAAAAAATTCCATGTTATTCTTTGACTAGTATCTAAATATGGTATCTTCAATAAGGAAAGTATAAAATAGCGTACATGAATAGTGTTTGATATTGAATAGAGTTAAAAAACTTTCAACTGAACTCTTAAACAAATATCCCAATAAATTCAACGTTGATTTTCAACAAAATAAGAAAGTAATAGATGAGATTGCTAAAGTTAGATCAAAAGAATTAAGAAATCAAATAGCCGGGTATATTGCCTCATATATCAACAAACAAGCAAAAGAACAAAATAAGAAAATCGAAGAAGATGTTGACCAAACATGATGATTAGTTAACTAGTAGGAAATTGATTACGTTAAAACTATTAGGTTCCATTAAGAAATATTGTGGTAAAGAAAATATCATAATTCATGAAAATGAAATCATGTTATCAAAAATATTTTCGGTGCTTAATCAAAACATCAATAGCTCTAATTATATTGATAAAGAAAACATTTTGATTTTGATTAATGGAGTAGATTTGTCGATATCTGGTACTGATCAAAAAATCAAATCTGGTGATATTGTGACTATTGCTAATCTGATTCATGGCGGCTAAGCCAAATTAGTCTTCAATAATACCTAACTTGATATGAAAGAAAAGATCGAAAGCATTAGTAACCTCCGATTATATAGAATTGATTCAATTTTTGTAACAATTATCTGTATCGAGAGCATTGGTGTATCTGATATAGGAATAACTATTGCAACATTTAGAAAATTATTCCCAGATGTTTTGATTCAGGGTATTAATCCGAGTTTTATATATGGCCAAAAACATATCTTTGAAGTAATAAAAATTATTTTAGAATCTAATAGGAGAAAAATCAAGATTATGAAAAGGTTGGAAATGGAATTGCTATTGAGAATAGTTTGTTGTAATCAAGTCGACAAAGCAATTGATATTGGTGGGATAAAAAAAAATGGGTCTGCATGTTTCGTTTTACTTTCTGAAAAGAAAAGACCCATTGTTGACTCAATAAAATATATTCGTAAAATGTTTGTCAAACAAAATAACTCTCTTTTAAGG
The DNA here is from genome assembly GCA_014523495.1 of Nitrososphaerales archaeon TH1920. Lineage (GTDB taxonomy): Archaea > Thermoproteota > Nitrososphaeria > Nitrososphaerales > Nitrososphaeraceae > TA-21. Next base: position 702 of record JAATVM010000168.1, on the reverse strand, counting down.
GTAACAAAAGAAAAAATGAACAATATATGTGAAAGACTGGAGTTTCCATGTGACAAATTTAATAGAAAGGAATTTTTAAGAATTCTAACAGAAAAAGCCACGCTTGTTTCATTGTAGGGTAACTTAGAATATTATGAATCGTACTTTGTTATACAATAAAAAAATAATTGAGCTTCGTTAGCATGATAAGAGATAATGTAATATGAAATCTTTACAGAAAATTGTCATTTGGGTACTTGCACGCTAAGTTTTAATCTAGTAAACTCTTTTATTATTATGATGAAAGGTAAAATTATTTTACCTTTGGTTACTATTGTGACAATAACATTGGCTCTAATAAGGAGTTCATATAGTGTAGCATGGGCTGATTCAGATAAAGATTTTTGTTATGACCAAGTTGGTGATGACCATTTCTGCTTTACTACTAAGCAAAAGTGTAAGCATCAACAAAAACATGATGAAATATCAGAAAGCCCCTGCTATAACGAAGATCGATAAAGATGAATGATCTATGTGTCTAAATTAATGGAATTATTGCATCGAAAATCAGTAAACCAGTTGAAGTCTCATATTCTCTATCAGTAAATACAGCGCTCTATCGTTAACGTTTTGAATCTCAACTAGAGTTATGTATAATCTTGTTTTGTTCTAGATTATTGTGCCAATATGTTCAAATAGTAAATTTATCACATCGTTAAATAT
>JAATVM010000167.1 GCA_014523495.1 Nitrososphaerales archaeon TH1920 | reverse complement strand
GGGATTTGCCCGAACAATGAATGGTGACATAAATTTAGTTTTTACAGGAGTACCTACACGTATTCCTGTTGAAAGTATCATTTTTTCTAAATTATCACTTTCTATTTCCTCATTTTCCTCTCCCGATTCAACATATGACTGATTTGATGTGTCATCAAGTTTTACCTCATTCTTGGTTTCAATCAAAGGATCGTCAGTGTTTTCTTTTTGATATTCACTTGCCATTTTAGTTGAAAGACAAATCAGTCATGCCTTTTATTAAATCATACTCTGAAAGTCTTAAAAGTTCGTTCAATTTTGACACTCTCTCTCCACCAATAACTCCAGTTTTGATCATTTTTGAAGATGTAGCTAATGCTATGTGAGATATATGCGAGTCAATTGATTCCCCAGATCTGTGCGAAGTTATTATGCTGATATTATTTTTCGTACAATTTTCTGCGAAATCCAAAGCATTGTATAAAGTCCCTGCCTGATTAACTTTCAAAATTGCTGCATTACACGCACCATATTCGCATGCTTCAATTACCCTTTCCGTACTCGTAACAAGCATATCATCACCCGTTACAAAACAGTTCTTATTTCTTTTAGTAATTAGTGCCATACTTTCAAAATCATCTTCATTGACAGGATCTTCTGCATATATTAGATGATATTCCTTGATTAAATCATCTACAAAATTTATCTGTTCTTCAGTATTCCTTACTAGTCCCTGTCTTGAATAATTATAGAATTTGCTCTTAGAATCCCACAATGAGGAACTTGCAAAATCAATGCCCAAAGCAATATCCCTTCCTAGTTTTAATCCTGAGTTTTCCACCGCTTGAGCCACAGTTGATATTGCCTGATCATTATTCAGGTTTGGAGCCCATGCACCCTCGTCACCCCTACCATACGTGAATTTCTTGTCAATTTTTTCTAATACACCTCTAACTTCTTTATGTACACTGAAATTCATTTGTATTGCATCCATGATGCCCTCTGCTCCCATTGGACAAACAAGAATCTCTTGAATATCTGGGGTACCGGGACCTGCATGAGACCCTCCGCCGAGGATGTTTCCAAGAGGGTAAGGAAATCTATACGGCCCTTGTTTTTTTAGCATTGCAAATAGAGGTACATTCAGTGACATTGAAGCAGAAGCCGCAGCAGCAACACTCAGCCCATAGGCTACAGCCCCACCCGTTCGACTAAATAAGTCAGAAGTGTCCATAGATTTTAAAATTTCAAAAATAGACTTTGTATCTGAAGCCTCAACACCAATAAATTTATCTGCATTTGAATTGAATGTCCGAAGAGTTAATTCTGGATTGTTATCTATAAAACTTGGCACTTCATGGCTACCTATGCTAGCTCCTGAAGGCGCACAGGCCCTTCCAAGAAATTTGTTATCTGTTATTACATCAATTTCTATTGACTTTGAGCCTCTGCTATTAAAAACGATTCTTCCCTTCAATGATGAAATTAAAGGCATATTTCCTCAAACTTAATCTATTTCTGATTCAATTTCTGACATTCGTCTACGTAATGCTTCATAATAAGGTATCACCTGGTATATTGTTTCAACAGATGAAACAAACATTCTTCTGCAACAATACCTTTTGATATTAAGAGAATCCATAACATCGGCAGGGTTTTCTCCAGCTTTGATTCTGTTTGAATATTCCGCGTATTTATCAGCTATTACATTCCCACAGGTAAAACATCTTATAGGTATTAGCATTGATTTTTTATGTTCAGGTGTATAATAAAAACCATGTATTTACTAAATTACTTTGTTTATATAGCAAATATTCAAATTAGTGATTTTTGAACCGCTAAATCTATGCGGGAGTCGCCCAGCATGGTCAACGGCGTAAGACTGAGGCTCTTATCCCTTAGGGGTTCGTGGGTTCAAATCCCATCTCCCGCATAGATTATCACAAAGAAATTCTTGATTCAGGAAAATTTTTTTAGAATCTTATAATATGGTGATGATTTATGCTTTTTAATACATTTCTCGCAAAGTGATTTGTATCCGTATTTGAAATGACATAAATTTTTTATCACTTTACTTCTTAGGTTATTATGTTGAATATAGATATGCATTTGAAAAGAAAACAAGACCTTTACACCTTATTGAAATCGCAACATGAAGCAGAAATGAAAGAAATGAATCATTACATGTACGTTTTAAGTAGTATGAATAACGTCATAGTTAAAAATTATATATACAAACTGCTAGATGATGGTTTGCGACATATTGAATACATTTCTACTATG
>JAATVM010000166.1 GCA_014523495.1 Nitrososphaerales archaeon TH1920 | reverse complement strand
GAAGGTGATATGGGAACTGTAAAATGCACTTTCTTGAATCTTAACAAAGTTGTCATAAATGTCCAATGGGATTCTGGGAACAATCTGGGTCTTATCGTGGGAAAAGATGATTATCAAATATTGGAACGAATCAAGTAAATACTTAACTCTGCCTATCAAAATTATCAGTATTAATTTCTTGTTCTCGAATTAATCTAGTGTAGTCAATATGTTATTCCATTCTATTATGTGGCATCATTTCGCGGTGTGTTAACCGGATCTCCCCTTACATCAAAGTTATGATAATCTTCATTCTTAGATCTGAGAAATTCATTATCTTGGAAATTTGTTCATGAGTATAGGCTTTATCTAAAGGGTTTCTAGTAAATTCACCTTTAAACATGTTTATCTTTTTCTTGTTTAGTGGTATGTCATTCATCTCATAAAAATGATAAATACCGTTTAACATTGTAGATATTGAATTAGATGAAAGTTGTCTTTCTCTTAATGACATTATATACTTGATAATCTGTTTTTGTGGATCTTTTATCATTAATAAATCTGAAAGATTGTTAAGGTTGCAAAACTGCAAATATAACTTTATATCACGTTCATAAATGTTCTTAGTGACTTGTGACTTTATCGAATCAATAAAATTAGAATATACTTCTTGCTGATTAGACATTTATTTATCTCTCTTTAGGTTAATACTGTAATAAAAATAATTATAAAAGATTAGTTATATAACATCTAGTTACCAATAGATGTTAATATCATCTAAAGCATTAAAATATTTTTGATATGATGTGGGTACTAGAGTTACAAAATCTAAATTAAGAGAATTGGGAATCAAATATTACTGGAAGAAAAACGTCAAAAGATAATCTTTATTTTCCAATTTCGTAGTCATGAGACAAAAGAGTGGATCAAACTAAATGGAGTTGATTTTTTAATTCTTTTGCTCGATTTCTGATTGTCACTTCTGTAACTCCTGCGGCATTTGCCATGTCTAACTGTTTTATTGTTATTCCATCAATTTGTAGCGATATGTATAGTACAGTCCCCGCAAATCCCATCGGATCTTTTCCTGCAGAAAATTCTAGTTCAAGAACTTTCTTCATAAGATCTCTTGCGTGTCTAATTGTCCTTTCGCTCAATTCTAATTTACTTGCAATTTTTTCTATGCACTGGAAACAATTTATTTGTGGTATCTTTCGTTCTAAGTGGAAAACAATATCTCTATAGATTTTTGTGATGGCCTTCCTTCTTATATTACTGGCTTCAGCAAGTTCATCAATAGTTCTAGGCACTCCCAGTTCTCTACATGATAAATAAAGGCATGCAACAAGAGCTGCCGCTATAGTCCTGCCTTTTATTAACCCTTCCTCTTGAATCTTTCTGTATATGTACGCGGTTTTTTCAATTACCGAGGATGTAAGGCCTAATTTATCCTTCAATTTATCTAACAACATGAACGCTGTTGTAAAATTACGTGAAGAGCTATCGTGAAATAGAGTGCGTGAGTTCCATAGGCGTAATCTGTTCATCCTTGCTTGCATTCCAGAATCTATTAATTGGCCAGTAGAATCCTTATTCGTTTTACCTATAACAGTTGACAAGTTCATATCATGTACTGCAAGAGAAAAGGGCAGACCTATTCTAGACTTATCGCTTTCAACATCGTTGAAATTTCTCCATTCTTTTCCACTTTCCTGTATGCTATCGATAGCAACTGTTCCGCAATTACTACACACAATTTCACCAGATACTATATCAGTAACCATCTTATTCTCTTTTATATTACAAGTTGAACACGTAATTACCTTTGACAATATAACGTTTGAAGTATTTATATATACGCTGATCAAGTATTTAAGTTTTGTACTATTTGACCTACTTGATTGATATAAGGAGAAACTAATGCTAACATGTATGTGATATGTAAGCATCATAATTTTGTTCTCTTTTTACAGAATTCTGAAATTCACAATATGATATGTATTGAGATGCTATTCATTCAAATTTTACAAGAACACTAGGTATATCTGACGTTATTCAATCATTATTCAATCCTTCTGAAAAAATACTTTAAGATCTGGGTAGCTCTTTTATAATATATTGAGCATATAATGTCGGGTAGACCATGAAGGCCGGATTTAACTCAAATTTGATGCAATATGAGTTAGAAAAAAAAACTAAACAATTCTCGATTCTGAATACTCTTGAAAACGAAATTGAGTGTCCTACATGTCATGATATCATGACTTTATGTTCAGATTTTGATTTTCTCTACTATAAATGTGAGGAATGTGATTTGCCTCTTTATACCTCACCACCTAACTCAGATTGTTATTTTTGTTGAATTTAAATTAGATATTTACAATAATTTGCCTGCTTATTATAAGTATTCTTCAATGCTAGGAAGTACAGAATTATTCGAATTACATTGCATACACATTTATTTTTCCACAACATAATTTTTGTATATTTTATGTCTAGAGTAAAAAAAATAGTATCCTATTTGCTTATCCTAGCGTTGTTTGAAATATTTATTTATCAAAATGCTTTTTGCTGTATTGATGTCTATTCACAGGGAACAGAACTTAAATACATAAAGCAGCTTGGGATGAAAGGCATTGAAAATGGACAGTTTACTTTTCCTCATAGTCTTGCAGTAGATAATTTTGGTAACATTTACGTAGGAGACACAGGTAACAAAAGGATACAAAAATTCTCACCAAATGGTACATTTCTTACGAGTTGGGGTTCTGAAGGAAGTAATGATGGACAATTTATGGGTTTGCATGACGTTACGGTGGATCCTGAAGGAAAATTTGTTTATACAGTTGAGCTTAAAAATCATCGAGTTCAGAAATTTGATTCTAATGGGACCTTCATAACAAAATGGGGATATAATGGCACAGGTGGCCGTGACTTGATGAGATCTCCTCATCAAATTGCGGTAAATTCTCTTGGCAACGTTTACTTGACTGACTCAAATGGTAACCAAATTCTAAAGTTTTATGATAATGGTACTTTTATACGAACTATTGGATCAAAGGGAACAGGTCAAGGTGAATTTAATACCCCTCATGGTATAGCCATCGATGCCAAGAACAATATTTATGTGACCGATATGAAAAATTTTAGAATTCAGGTTTTTGATAGTAAAGATTCTTTTATCAGACAGTGGGGATCTTTAGGAACGGGCAAGGGTCAATTCTCTGAAACCGCCCCTGGTATCGCAATTGATAATAATAATCATGTTTATGTTGTAGATAAAATAAATTCTCGAGTTCAAATGTTTGATAATAGAGGGAACTATTTGGATAGTTGGGGATCGGATGGCAATGGTCCTCAGCAATTACACAAGCCTGAAGATATCGCTGTGAATAATAAAGGAGATATTTACATTACTGATACAAGGAACTCTAGAATTCAAATATTGCAGGTTTTACATTGATTTATAGAATATTTTTGGCATTATTTTAAATCTAAATTATCTGCACCAAAACAATACCAATATTTGATTTACTTGAAGATTACTCTCGTACTATCCCTGATTTTTTCTAAGACATCCTCTTTTTCATTATCACGAGTACTGATTCTTCCTACTATATTTACAGGAGAATAAGCCAATATTTTTCCCTCTGTACTAATGGGAGTTGGTCCATAAAACAAACATAATGCGTTCCCTTCAGGCCAGTAAGCAACATCAAACAAATTTACTTCTCTTTTCGCATCCTCTTCCTTCTCTACAATTTGAGTCTTTTCAGTATATAGCTCATCACCCCATCTATTGATATTAACTTCAATAGGCAGGCTTTCAAGTATTGCATTAACAGTTTTTGGAGAATGTGAATCGTCAAGCTCTATTGATACTTCTCTGTTGAGATCCGTAAAAATGGCTTTAATCTTTTTTTTCATAATATCATGTTAAGTATCTTATTCTATTAAATCCTCTTGCGGTCTATAATTCTTGAACGATGCCATGGTCGGGTTCTAACTTTTTGATTGCAGTCTTTACAACGCAAAACCTGTTTTGGGTATTTCAATTCGCAGGTGGAACAATAATTAAAAAAATTATAATCAATCCTGCTGGGACTAGGCTTTAATTGATCTTTTATAGTCGAGGTTACTATATTTGGTGATATTGAAGATTTATCACTAAGACAAACTTCAGATTTAGTTTCATAAATACCGACTTCCATTATTTTAGAGTTGGTTTCCGATACTTTCAAAGATACTTGGTTACTATTATTATTTACCATTGAAAATACCTTTATAATACTAAAAAAAGAAAAAAAAGATTTAGTTGACTAGTAGTAGAGCTACTCAACTTTTATTTCTTTGGCTTTTGACTTTAGAGGCTTCTTCAATTGAATCTTTAATTCCAATATTCCGTTTATGTAGCTGGCCTTTGTAGAATCAGCGTCTAATTCTTTATCTACTGGAAGCTCTGTATGATATTTTTTATTACCCTTTTCAGCATGTATTGTTACCAGTCCTTCTCCCATCGATACCTTTACATCTTCTTTAGTTATGCCGGGCATCTCTGCTGTAATTACCATTATATTCTCCTTTTCATTGAATGCAGTGTCTACAAGTGGCTGGCGCACAGTACTTTGCTCTGTCAGTCCTTTCGAAGAAGGTCTTACGTTACCAAATTCTCTTATGTGAGGTTTTCCATCCGGTCCTACATTAATTTGGTATCCATAGAAGTACGGAAATGTCTGTGATACAGTAGTGCCAGACTCTCTAACTGTCCTGAACATCCTGTTCAACATGTCTTCAGCCTCTGAAAATTCCCTATCTATCTGTTCGAAAAATCTATCTCTAAATCCCCATGGATCATTCCACAATTTTGCATATCACCTGACATTATGTAATGTCTATTACAATATATATATTTTTCTCTAAAAATAAAATTTTTATGACCTTACATCGGTATGTATTGACGAAAGAAATTTGGGCATCATGGGCATCATTATCCCCGTTTTGAAAACACTGTCCGCGCTTAGATGAGGGCTATAACGGTCAGAATATTCAAATGAAATAATCAAGAAATGTTGGACTATTCCTTATATGCTTTTACTTTAAATAAAAACATTGAATTCTCCTGATCAAATTCCATTAAAGGGGCTATTATCAATCTCATAATTTTATTATCATTAATTGATCTACATTGGATTTCTTTAATATCAAAGAGGTCCTGTCGCAGTCGGCAATAAAACGCCAATAATAGATGTGATAATCCATATACTTACTGCTATTATCAAGGCTTTTAGCCATCCCATGTGATAGATAGCTTTTACGGCCAAAAGCCAAGCTAACCCACCTAAGACTGCAGAAAGAAAACCATTTCCAAGCCAAAGATAGACAATTCCATATACTATTGAACCTATAATTGCCGTAAATAAGGCTAATTTTATGCTTCTTCTATGCCTCGTAATGGAAGTAACGAGGTAGATCACCAACGTAGAAACTAACAGTCCAATAATAAACTTGATGATTGTAATAGTGAGCTGCTGCTCGACCGCCATTGGTTGATGTTATACATAATTATTTAAATAGATAATTACTTGGACGAGATACCAACCGCTTTATACTTTGTAAGCCCAATATTTACATGAACAAATCAAAGCCAAAAACAATGAATATTTTCAGTAGAATAGATACAGGAATCTCGCGTGAAATTATGCAAAAGATTACGAACATACTAAATGATAATCTGGCTGCCGAATATGTTCTACTAACAAAGACAAAAAACTATCATTGGAACGTTGAGGATCCAAGGTTCAATGATCTTCACAAGTTTTTTGAAGAACAATATGAACTGTTAGCCACGGCAGTTGATGAAATCGCAGAAAGAGTAAGGGCGGTTGGTGGAAAGTCAAGAGCTACATTAAAAGAGTTTATAAGTTCTTCGCAAATAAAAGAAGATGTAGGATCGTTTCCTGACGCAGATACTATGTTAGGGAACCTTTTGTCTGACCATGAGGTTGTAATAAAGACACTTAGGAAGAACATCAATGAATGTCAAGATCTAAATGACGAAGGAACGGCTAACTTTCTTACAGATAAAATGGAAGAACATGAAAAAATGGCTTGGATGTTGAGATCCTTCATAATAACCTAATCTATTTTTTGCTGCTCTGAAAATATTTATCTGGTACCAGTGTCTAGAAACGCTACGCAACATTCATAATTTTTGCCCAACTTTGCAATTTGCCTCATTAATGAACTTCACATATTGTTGCCTAATATATTTTATATCTGAAGGAAGGAGAAAAACAAAAAGTAAAAAGTGATTGGCTACTTTTTCTTTCTTTTCTGATTGATTAATCCCGAGCGGCAAATGGATCCTTCTCGTTGGTATTTATGGTCTTTTCTGGGTCAGACCCATCATCATCAATAGGATCGGTGTTATCATCATCAATAGGATCGGTGTTATCTAATGGTTCAAGTAAACCTTCGACAGGCGATTTGTCCTTATCTTCACTATTTTGATGAGACGTTGTTTTATCTTCAGATACTGCTGGTTTATCTTCCTTGTCTGATAGTGGCTTTGCTTTATCATCAGTGACTGCATCATCGCTAGGTTCTGTAGTTAGTGCTGGTTTATCCTCTTTGTCTGATAATTGAACTTCTCCCTCGTCTGATAGTGGCTTTGCTTTATCATCAGTGACTGCATCATCGCTAGGTTCTGTAGTTAGTGCTGGTTTATCCTCTTTGTCTGATAGTGGCTTTGCTTTATCATCAGTGACTGCATCATCGCTAGGTTCTGTAGTTGCAGCTGGCTTATCTTCTTTGTCCGATAATGGAATTTCTCCCTCGTCTAATATTGTAATTTGTTTATCATCTGTAACTATAGCTTTGTCTGATAATTCGTTTGATTTACCATCTTCTTTGTGCAATAGAGACTTTAGTTTATCAACTGTAACTATATCACCATCAGCTTCTTTGGATAAAGCTGGTTTATCTTCCTTGTCTGATAGTGGCTTGGCTTTATCTTCAGTGACTGCATCATCGCTAAGTTCTGTAGTTACTGCTGGTTTATCCTCTTTGTCTGATAGTGGCTTGGCTTTATCTTCAGTTATAACATTATCACTTATTCGCTCTACTATTATCTTCTTTACCGTTTTGGATATACTAAAATGATCCAATGTAGATCCTTCATTGGTAACAAATTTAGCATCTAGCTTATTATCAGAAAAATGCATATCCAAAATACCAAATTTTGAGTCCTCTTGATTTGCCATGAATGAAGAAGATCCTGACAAACCATGTAAGTTTACTCCTCCAGTTCCTACAATTGCGAATATTACTCCATCGGGATTTTTATATTCTGCCTTATTAGTACTCGTCATTAATGGCTTTGATGATGACTCTTGATTAAATTTTAAAGGAAAGCTTCTCTGATAGTTATGGACGTGTCCTTGTAGAACCAGATCTACCCCATATTTATCAAATAGCGGATGATATAATTCTCTAGATTCCTCATTTCCTGCACAATCTGATTCCTTACATGTATTTGGAGAAGAATAAAAAGGATAATGCATGGTAACTATTATCCATTTTATGTCTGGATTATTTGCAGCTTTTCTAAGATCATTTACCACAAATTTATATTGATCAGATTTTGATCCGAATTCTTCTTCTGTCGCCATGGTCAATACATGTACATTATGAATATCAAAGGAATAGTATTGTTTTGAAAGACCAAAATGACTTAGGTAAGAATTAAGGAGGCTTTTGCTCTCGTCCTCATGATTTCCAAAATTTATTTTTGTAATAGAATTTATTGGTTTTATTACATCAAGCCAACAAGTTGAAGTTTTCTCATAAGAGTAGTCTCCCAGTGCCAATACTAACTGAGGGTCCATGCTGTTTGCACTCTTTACTGTTTTTTCCGTATTACTGGAACATCCCCAATCTCCTGCTGCAACAATGTGTGTGTCTGATTGCGCGAGTGCTTTTTGTAAAAATGGTTCAGTATAGGTTACTATGACAAGTAACAATAATGAAACGATGGAGAGCAATAGTTTTACCTGAATATTCTGAAGAACTTGAATCAATATCCTAATCGAAATAATTTAATGGAATATCGTTTTAAGTAGTTCTTTACTATATTAGTATGAATATTTTAAAATGTTTTTTCTATACAATAACCTGATTGAATTTATTTTTAGATCATTGCACCTAAATTTCAGATAGGAATTTTCAGGTTTTTGTTCCGCAATAATGTTACTGTATTTATTTTATAATAATTCGCATTTCTTAATATTCTCTAATCCGGTAAATAAATTCAGTGCAATTATTAAAATCAATTTGTATAGCTACAACGGTATCTACATTCATTATGGTAAGTCTATTAGTATGAAATAGAGCTCTAGTAATTAACTTTCCTAAAACTAAATAATATATTGATTTTTTTTAGGGCATTTAATCGCCTGTAAATCTTGCTATCAAGTATGAATCAAATTAGGTTCAATCTGCCTGCATGAAAACCATTTGAAATCAACATCTCCACGATACCATTTGTAAACCATACGAGGACCTCCCCAGGCTCCAACCTCATAATCTTTGCCTTCACATATAGCCTTTGGTCCCCATTTATAGGATCTACTATCAATAACCTCATTTACTTTAATCCAAGTCTTGCCATCGCCATTAAAATTCAACCATTGTTCCAACTTGACTTTTGGATCATTGATATCATGAGATAGAATTCTGTGAATATACTTGATACCAAACCACCCATGACCCGCTAAAGTGATATGAGGATTTATCGTTTTAATTCCTGCGGGATCTTCATAATACTTATTTGGACTTTGTTTTGTGTGTTTTACTTTAGAAGGTTTGTGTAGACTATTGCAATCTGTCTCACAGTCATAGCTGAATTCCTCACAACAAAGATGATTGCTTTCATCATGATGATTACATGGACCCCTAAGGTATATGCCGTCATGTTCTGTGGGTTCATGGACATTAAAAAAACCTGTCAACTCAACGTTATCAAGATCGCTTTTATCGTATGTGTAACCACGAGCAATTGAATCCTTGAAACTCATATTACAAGCGCCTATAGCGTCCTTATAATCAGGGTCTACATTCAAGTTAAATTTGACTCTCTTATTGTCGTCGGCTGTCCATGAACCGTCTTTATTTCTTAGTAGTTTGCGATATGTAGAACCGCCGCCTATTTCAAAATGCGAATCAAATGGATGTTCTGGATTCATGTACCAAACAAAACCTCTTGGCTTAGTAGGATATAAAAAAACCACCCCATCGGGTCCGACTCTGCTAACTCTCTTGATCACCGTAGGTTTACCAGTCCCAGTAGCATCAGCACCCAATGCCTTTCCAAATGGCACCAAAGGAAGTAACATAAATGCTACCCCAACACTCCCGACTAATTTTAAAAAATCAAAACGTGATACTAAATGTACATTTGGCATATCATATGATAATCGGTTTTAAAACATATTAAATGTATTGGAAGTACATGATAATATTAGAACTTGATTTAAATAAACTCATATTGTCTATAGAGATTAATTTAAAATCATTACTAAATTATTCCTTTTTAAATAGCTTTTATAATCAAATTCCAAAATATTTTACCACATTTATTTTCTATACTATAAATCTGAAAAATTAAATTAGTAAGAATAAACTTAAATCTACTTAGATCAACTTGGATTCAGATTGTTAAACGTTGCAAATAGGTATTTCAATATTTGTTAAATAAGATGAAATCTCATTAGGTATTATGATCGACAACGAGAAAGTTGCTCTTGTAACAGGCAGCTCAAGAGGTATAGGATTTGTAACTTCCATTACCCTAGCTAGAAACGGTTTTCTTACGTATGCATCAATGAGGAATTTAGACAAAGAAAAAGAAATTAGAGTGGTTGTAGATAAGGAAAAGATACCATTAAAGACCATACAGCTTGATGTAACTGATTCTAACTCGGTGGATAATGCAATAAAGTCCATAATAGAAGAATCAGGACGAATAGATGTATTAGTTAATAATGCTGGATATGGTCTGGTCGGAGCATTTGAAGAGATTAGTATAGAAGAAATCAAGCAACAGTACGAAACCAACCTCTTTGGAGTTATACGAGTGACTCAGGCTGT
>JAATVM010000165.1 GCA_014523495.1 Nitrososphaerales archaeon TH1920 | reverse complement strand
TAGTATCATCCTCTTAAGAACGTATTGATAGTATAATTTCTGCGTCCCTTATTCTGGAAATCACTAGAAATAATGTGCATATTTCATAACCATTTCTTCATCATACTCTATTAGTAAAGAGATATCTTGTCCTTGGAAGATCCAATCATTTCCAACTATAGGACTTTAATGCAATTATAAAAGCCCTGCTCTAGCTACCTTGGATACCATTTGCAACCTATACAGAATAGTATCCAAGTCCACAATCTTCACAAATGGGTTTTAAGGCCTTGGTATCAGCACTACCAATACAGCAAAGTTGTTTAGTCCTTCCAATATTCTTCTGTCAACTTCGACATATACCCCGTCGGGTCCACTATCTTACGCCTTTTATCTCCTGATAAACATACGGAAGATGGAACCAGTAGATTACTAAAGTCGTCCGAGAAGCGAGGGTTGAGTCGGTGAGGTTATTTGGCCCAATAACGTAACAGCAAGAATCCATGAAAGTAAGAGTATATTTCTGCAAGGAACCTGATATTCAATCTGTCATTGCAAGGAGGAATAAAATCAGTAGACAGGCACTAGATACTGTCTATAATTTAGTATGGGAATGTGAATTTAAGAATATTGTCAACGTGGGTAAGATTTGGCTTAAATTTAATGAAAAGAAGAAAAGTCCATTTGGAATAGCATTAAGAAAAAAAAGAAGTCACGACAAAATAGCTAGTGGAGATATTATTCAAGTAGCTACTGATTTTTATATGGTACAGGAGGTTGGTGCGAGAAAAATACAGGTAAATGATTAATTAATTACTCAAAACATGTAAATTCAAAATTGATCTCAAATTTGATTAGCTGGAAACTACATTGCATAGAGAAAATAAAATCGATAGAAAAAACTGCAAAAACTAGTTATACTATCCCAAAAACAGCAAAATGTAGAAATTTTTAGAAAGGCATAAAGCTAAGTTCATTCTCACTATATGGCATAAAATGAATATAACTGTCCAGATAGAGTCGACATCAATCGCTTTTCAGAATCTGACTTATTTTAACGTTGTATTAGTAAGATTGAGCGTGTTGAGCTGAAAATCTATGAATGAAGTCGATTCTCCAGCTTTTTTAGAAATTCCTGCTTCCTTAGTAGAACAGATGTTACAGAAAACTAACGAGATTGGAGGTATACTTCAAAGCTCACTTCGTGACATTAATAATAAAAGAGAGAAATTCCGCTTGCAACTTAAGCAAATAGGATTACTAGATAATGATATTAAATTTAGAAATATTAGGCCATTAGTCTCAGGCGGAATAGATGGTGCTTATGCAATAGATCGTCTCTTAGGAACCGATTTACTATTTGCGGCTGCTGTAGGGGTAGAAGGTATTAGTGAATTACAAAAGGGAAACCTGAATGCCTCCAATCATGACGTGTTTGTTAATCCAGAAAAACATAATCCTGAAAACATGATTGCAGCCAGAGCTATTATGATAGAAATGGAAATCAAATTAGCAGCAAATGCCCAATATGATATAGTATATCTTGACGGGTCACTTACGACGGCGTTAATCCATATGTACAAAGCCATCAATTTTATAGAAAATATTAATACCAAGTCTTCTGACAAAATCAAGGAAGATTTCAAAGATTTTTTAATTTCGTACAAGAAAATTTTGGAATATGATGATACTGACAAATATTATCTCGGGTTACCAAAGTATACATCAAGGAATGATATAGGCAAAAATCTTCATTGGCCTGAAAATTATGATGATAGAGCAATTCTAACTTTGATACTGGATCCTGGAGAATTTACGCGTCCAAAATTATTTACAAGCGAAGAAGGATGGCATATAAGATTGCCATATGAGGACGAAGAACTGAGAATTTTGATGCAGCAAGTAATTTTAGGAATAAAGAACCTATGTGTGATTTACTACAAACCGCATCCTTGGTGTCCTGCATTAAGAATTGAGATGCCATCCGCAGTCGCTCGTGATGAAATCAAATTAAATACTGTTTTAAATAATGTAAAGAATCAATGTCAAACTCCGTCTATAATGGAACCGTTCCCACTTTATATGGCTGATAGAATAGCCAAACATATGGCACCCGCCATTCCAGCATATAAACAAATCATAATGAAGCAAATGACTCAGCTAGATGATCATAATGAAAAAGATATATTTTTTCTGATGCATTCTTACAGAACTGAAGGTGGATAATAAATTTGGAAATAAGTTTGGAAAATACTATTGATAAAAAGATTAATTATTTGCTAAAAAATAGTTCCGTTTTAGGAACAATTGGATCCCCTTCTTCTACAATTGAACTTGCTTTAGATGTACTGGAATCTTCTGTCACAAGACAACTTGTAGGGGAATTGGCTATTTTCAAATATTTACAGGATTCCAAAAATCATTATGCAATCGGTCAAATAATAGAAATCACTTTAAAGAACTTTTTATTAGAGGATCCTACAATAAAATCCGTAGCAAGAAAAAGAGGATCAGTCAGTCCAATTAGTGGTATACAGGATGTGCATGTTGGAAAGTTACTTTGTAGCGCTATATTTACTTCTTCTGAGGATTTAGTTGAACCGAGTTTATTAGGAACGGTACCACCCACCGGAACGTATGTTTATCAAGTAAATGACAATATTTTAAGCACTATTTTAGAAAAGCAAAAGAACAGTTTGTTCTATTTGGGGAACAGTTATGGATCCAAAACTAAATTGCCAATGTGGTTTAAGCATTTTGATTATGGGGAAAACGGTGCCGGTGAAGCCTATCATTTAGGCATTTTCGGAATAACTGGATCTGGAAAATCTACACTGGCTAAAATGATTCTTACAGCGTATTCTAAATATCCGAACATGGGATTATTGGTACTGGACCCTGCCGGAGAATTTTCAAAAAGTTTTACAAATGATTATAACAATAACTCAAACTACAATCCTAATTTCAATATAAAAAAAATATTGAATTCTCTAAATAAAGAAGTCCAAACAATAAACGTTAGAAATCTTGTTTTAGATAGATGGACATTGTTTGAAGAAATTTTATTACAATCACAATTCTTCCATCAGTTAACAATTAACGGTGCAAATAGGAGATACGCAATAGACGCATTGATACCTAAACTTAGAAACAAGACATCATTAACTAAATTGATAAAAAGAGAGTCCTTTGACCTTTTCATAAATGAATTACGTAAGGAAGAAGTTCAGATTCTCATATTTTCGACCCCAGAGCCAAGAAAGAGACTAAATAACCTTGTTTCTAGCTTGGATCAAAAAAATTTAGATACTTTGTACTCTCAGTTTTGGACTCCAATTTGCAGTCTGTTTGAAGAAAGACAGGATGCAATAACGATTGACGGTCTTTTAGAGAAATTTTCTTGGAAACTAAAACCACTTATTGTAATAGATCTTTCAGAACAAACTGCTCACAAAATGCAGCTGAAATACTGGAATGAAACTATTCAATCATTAATACTTAAGCGATTACTTGGGGGATTGGTCCGTCTAGGAGAAAGAACCTGGCAGAAAAATACTTCCTTAAATACACTGGTTGTTCTAGATGAAGCTCACAGATATGCAAGGAAAGATGAATTCATGGATTCCAATCTTGAACAATTGAGGATAACTTTGCTAGATGCAGTAAGGACCACGAGAAAGTATGGATTAGGCTGGTTGTTTATTAGTACATCACTATCTAGTATCCACAGGGATATTCTACAGCAATTAAGAATCATTTTCTTCGGATTCGGGCTTTCACTAGGTAATGATTTAATCACACTTAGGGAACTAGTGTCAGATGAAAAAGCTATTGATCTGTATAGAACATTTACGGATCCGGCAAGCTCTTTTAATACAAAAACCCGAAAATATTCGTTCATGACTCAGGGACCAGTTTCGCCATTATCATTTTCAGGATCTCCATTTTTCTTTAATGCTTTTAGTCCGTACGTGTTCATAAAGGAAAATAATTTAGACATACATAGATGATATACAATGCTCCTCCAGTTCACAATGTCATAAACTAACAACAGTAACATTGGAGTGAGAGCAGATTTACATATTCATTCCGTGCGGCATGACGGGTTTCTTGGCCAATTCCGATTTATCTTCACTAAGATTCTCATTTTCCTTGTCTTGTGCCATTATCATTTTGTCTTCAGTATTGTTTTGATTATTCATATCCATCGTACTGTCATGTAGTACAATTAAACCGAGACTACTTAATATCCCTAATATTATCAAAACAATCCCAACAGTTTTTGCAATCCATATCCCTTTTGTCCAGATCTTTTCCCCAAAAATTATTATTGCAAACAGGCCCATCCATGCAAGATTCATCCATCCCAGAGCCACCATAATTAGAAAATAAGGCCAGCAGCATCCAAGGCAATAGAGTCCATGATATATTCCCATTTTAATTGCCCCTACTATTCCATTTTTCCATCTTCTCATAAAGAAACTCAGTGGGGATTCGCAGTAACCTATGCATTTGTTCTTTAGTGGAGTAAACTGGTAGATACCAGCGATAATCAGAATGGCTCCGAAAATTAGCCCGAGAATATTGTTTTCATTGAACCGAGCAATACTATTCATAGGAACAGACCAGCCTAACAATAGGCCTATCCCTGTTAAAGTCCAAACTACAAGATACATTCCAATAAAGAGTATGACCTTAGAAAAATGGGAGTATTTTGGTTGTATAATTACTTCGCTTGACTCAGATTGTCTATTGGTAACGAGCTTATTGTAAAGTAGTACCATTGGTACTATAGCTGGAAACATCATTGCAGCCATCCCAGCCGTCCAACTTGCAGTAAATAATGCTATTAATATTGGATTATACGTATTCATAATGTTCATCATATCTGGTTGATATGTAGATAATAGCCAGGAAATACCTGCAGTTGAGAGAAGTGAAATTAGGATAATTTTTTGCAGCTTGATCATAGTTTTTCAAAATAAGATGATAGAAAAATTGGATACTGAGTTTTTCAATTGACTCATGATCGAATGGGAGCTTTTAAGGACCATAATCAAATTTAGAATAGAAACCATTCTTACCAGTGCTGTCCCATTCAAATCCATGATCCTTGTAAAAATATTTGGTAGAGCGGGCTATTACAGCGTCATGTCCAGGTACCATTGAAAAGGAAGGATTTACAACTAAGCTATCCTTGTTCGGATCATTTCCCTTGAATGCCTCTATTTCTAAGGTTAAGTATTCTGGGATATGCAGCCAACGGCGCTTTCCCTCCATTCCAAATGTTATCGGAGCAGATTTTATTCCAACCATCTCTCCGATATGTTTCGCTGCTACAGCAAAAAAACCACCGGATTGGCCTGAAAATATTTTTGATAGGGCATCACTCTGTTCTTGACTTGCATTTTTGTCCAAGTAAAGGGCTACCTTCATTTTAGGACCAGTGAACATATTGCCAGGGGCCACAAAAACAGCCACAGCATTTAATCCATCAAGTTGCATACTCTCATAGTGACCTTTCTCTATATGCCAAGCCAAAGTAAGGTTACAGAATCCTTCGTCTGGGTCTTGCAAAAAAATGCAGGGGCATATTGAGTCACAGTTACAGCCTTCAAAATAATCTCCTTCAAGTCTCCAATCATGAGAATTAGCATTAGTCATTTTTAGTTCTCATATTAATAGGAGGTTTTAGATATAAGGTTTATCTTATTCGCTTCTACAAAAGATTTAGAGCATTTTGACACCTCTAAGCATACTTCGTAAGGCAGCTCATATGAATACATGTATTTATAGCGATTATGGGTTATAACTATAGATGCAAAAAATTAGTCCGTGTTTGTGGTTTGACAACAATGCCGAGGAGGCAGTAGCGTTTTATGTCTCGATTTTTAAAAACGCAAAGATTGGTAACGTTACTCGATATGGAAAAGAAGGATACGAGATTCATAAAAGAGAAGAAGGAACTGTAATGACGGTTGATTTTG
>JAATVM010000164.1 GCA_014523495.1 Nitrososphaerales archaeon TH1920 | reverse complement strand
GATCCGAATCAGCTAGAATTTTTTTTAGATCAGATCCTAAATTCATATATATTTTAAAAGAATTAATTCCTACACTTTTTAGGAAACTCATATCCTTAAGTTGACTAGGATATAGAATTGAAGCATGTACTGCATAATCAGTTATGTGAGTATCCTTGCTTACATTAAGATGGTTCACAATTTTTCTATAGCTACCGCTGAGTCTGATCATTCGCATAATTGTCGTCACTCCACCAGTCACGGCGGATGTGGATTCCGTTTTAGCGGCATTATCTATTGGAGTATAAACTCCATAATGGACATGAGGGTCAATAATTCCTGGTAGAATGTATTTATTCTCTGCATTAATTACTCTATCAGTACTTACATCTCCAATTGTTTTTCTTAATGCTTTTACTTTTCCATTTTCAATAAGAATATTAGTTTTAACAATACCATTAAAGGGAATAATAGCATTCCCATTTTTGATAAGTATATCGCAAGTGCTATTCAAAATATCATGAATATGACAATTAATATTAATTTATTCCTTTGTAGCTCATAATATGATCTTAAAGTTCATCTAATATCTTCAGATCCCCAAAATGATTACGAATCGGTTCGATTACTTTATTCAAATATATGGAAACGGAATCTTTCAAATCTTTGGGATGAATATTTTTCTGATTGTAGTCGTATTCGAGTTTCTTATAATCATCATATACTATATTTCCGCCGTATTTACTAGGTCTTTCTATCTGAAATTGAGGAAATTTGTGAAAAATTACATATTTAATGATCTCTAATATGGGATTATTTTCTGATACACCAATAGGACAGTAAGCTCTTGATATCTTGTTTTTAATCGTACTATCATCATCGTGAATTGAGATACCACTTAATGGGTTAGTTTTGCTCATTTTACTTGATATCCTATAATCCTCTTCGGTTCCTCCTTCCAGAGCAAATTTTGTCGGTTCATTTAAGCCAGGTAATAGATGCTGATGAACAGATACTGGTACTTTCCATCCCAATTTGGGAAAAATTTCTCTTACGAGCATGTGAATTTTTCTTTGATCCATTCCTGCATGGACAATATCTAGATCTAATGCCTTAATATCTGCAGACTGCATAGAAGGATACATTAATTGTGAAAAATCAAGTTTTTCCTTTTCTGTTCTGCCCATAATAGTTAGAGCTCTCAACGTTCGTGACAATGTCATGTGTTTACTAAAGATCATAAAATTTTTCCAGTAATCATCATAATTATCATAGAGTGTTGATCCTAAGACGATTTTTATGCCCGGACAATAAAATTTGAACGCCTCACCATAGTACTTGGAAACCTCAATTATTTTTTCCCAGTTATTATTTAACTTGTTATTAATGTACGTATGCCAATCAGCAAGAAATACATTACAATCTACTCCCGCCTTAATGAAATCATTTATCTTATAACCAGTTAAAATGAGGCTTCCCAAATGAAGTTTTCCAGAAATTTCTAATCCTATGTAATGTCGAGGTTTTGAATTAGTTTCGAAAATTTCCCTTAATTCTTCGACCTCAACAACCTCCTCTGTAGGCTCTCTTAATATGAGGTCAAGTCTACTATCAACATCCATAAACTAGGTAAAGATGTAGTTGGGAATTATTATTTTTACCTAAGATAATACAATTTGAGATGCAGGATTTGAGCGCTGTCTCAATATTAATATGTGATAAACAAATATACAGTCAGATGAGTATTAAAGACCTTTTTGGCGGTGAAATTGTTGGCACGGGTTCTGATTTTATAGTGGTTCTTAAAGGTAAAAAGAGGTTTCTGTTGCAATTCAACTCTCATAGAATAATCAAACTAAGAAACGAGGCGACACCATATGGCTCCACAATATAAGTCTGTTTTATTCAATATCGTAACGATCTGAGCATTTTTGATAAAAAGTTAAATTTAGTAACGTACAAACTTGGTCAATTGACATCAAAAGTTACAACCGAAGTCTTAGAGAAAGGAACAAAACAGGTAAAAACTCTTTTACAAATACCTCAAAAGCAAAAATCAAAAATCTATTATAATAAAAAAGCAGAATCAGAATTTTTTGTCGATAATTCTGCTCTTGCGGGTTTTACTGGCGAACGTATTCTCTACATGTCAGTAAGAGAGTTGATAGAAAATTCATTGGACTCCTGCGAAATAAATCACATATTACCAACTATCCATATAAAATTAAAGCTCCTTGATCCCCTTAATGACCTATGGACCATATCTTGTAAGGATAATGGCATAGGAATACCTGCAGAGAAAGTCCCTGTCGCTGTATGTTCATTCTTAACTTCTGGAACATATGTTGAAAAGCCACAAAGAGGTCTTTTTGGAGTCGGTTTAAAGATGATAGCAGCATTTTCAACTAAGGATAAAGATCATCTTCTGAGAGTATGGTCCAAATCAGACGATGAATCGGAATACTATTTTGATCTCAGAACAGACATAGGAACAAATAAACCAATCACTCTCTTTAAAAAGAATGTTAAGAATGAAGAATCACAAATAGAAGGCGAGTCCGGTTTTAAGGTTGAAGCTATTCTGCGTGCAAAATTATCGCCCGTAACAAAAAATAAAATCTATGATTATATTAGTCAAACAAGCATAGTAAATCCATATGCGGTCATCATATTTGAAACAGATGAAGGAAAGGTAACGTTTAAAAAAAGAACAGAGATCATGCCAAATCCTTCAAGGGAAGTATTACCACATCCATCGGACATGGACCTTAAAACTTTAAAAAAAGCCATTTTAAATTTTATGAATCAAAAGACCACTCTGCAAGGTATACTTTGCAATTCATTTCAAAAAATGTCTACTGATAGGGCAAAAGAAATCATTATGAAAGCAGGAATACCCCTAAAACAGGCAGACAAATATGATGAACATGAATTGATTAAAGTCGTAAATGTTTGTAAACATACGAAATTTCAATCTCCAAATACAGACCATTTGAGCCCAATAGGGGAAAAGATCCTTACTGTTGGTATGACTTCTGAGTATTCAATCTTTTTGAATAAGGAAACGACCAACTCTGCAAGTCAGACTCATTTAACTGCAAAGATATTAAAACCTGCACTGACGGCCTATTCTTCAAGAATTTGCGTTGTGAACAATAGACCGACAATAGTAGAATGTGGAATTGCATATGGTGGAGATATCCCCTCATTCAAACTGTTTAGATTTGCTAACAAAATTCCTCTTCTATATGATGAAGGTTCTGATGTTGCACGAGAAGTAATTTCTGAAGTAGGAATAAATAAAATGGGAATTTCGAAAAAGGAGGTTAAGGAACAATTTTCTAATGTAGAAACAAAATCTGACAGGACAGTAGAATATCTTCCAATCCACATTTTCTTTCATATATGTTCGACCAAGATACCGTATAAGACGGCAGGTAAGGAGAGCATCGCTTCAGAAGGCGACCTTAAAAAATATATGAAATCATGCTTATCTGATCTTTATAGAAAAGTAAGTGCTCAAATTAGAAGAGAATTAAAGATAAAGGAGGACGAAAACAAACTAAGACTCTACAAGCACTATATTCCATTCATAGTTAATGCAATATCAGAATCAATAAAAATTGATTCAAAAAAATTGTCTATGGCATTTCAAAATATGGCGGAAAGATATGTTGGTGGAGAATTAGCGAACATTCCTAAACAAATCACTCCAGATTTAAGTCAAAAAAGAAATCAAGTGAGCAATAAAAAGAAGATAGTTAATAAAGGTAAAGGAAATAAGAATAAACTAAACAAATTTGATACCCGAACTAGTGTTTTAAAACATGGTAACAAAATTAAAATAGCTAAAATTAATATGCCAGGCAAAATGACCAAAAATAATATGTAACTGAACATGGCCCCAAAAGATACACGACATAAAGAAATTATTAACAAAATCAGGAATATCATGAAAAATGTTGGAGACGATATTCTTGTTGAAGGTATTATGCCAACTCTTGAAATCCCAAAAGTTGGGTATGATAACACGGTTTGGTCTGATGATAAGCGAATGCTTACTATCGGTAACAAGACAGTTCAAATAGGTCCCAATAGCTCAAAAAAGATACCAACTTTTGCACAATACCTAGTCATGGCAAATGCAATAAGAAAATTGCTGGATGAAGAAATGGAAAGTACTATAAGAGGTATGTATTATGCTACTTTAAGCACTGTTGGGGATGAAAAAAATCAACAAAAATTCTGGAGCGGTCAGGATGATTCTGATGATGCAATAAAAGCAATTGAGCTCTTGACAAATGTT
>JAATVM010000163.1 GCA_014523495.1 Nitrososphaerales archaeon TH1920 | reverse complement strand
CATAACCTTCTACTGGCAAGAAAACATCTTTTTTTTCTTTAAATCGCAAAAGCTGTCGTTGTGAATGTACGTCATGAATTCTGTATGTCATGTTTGTCTTCGTAATAAATATCAGTTTTTTTTCCGTCACAACAAGCATTCCCTCCTTTTTCCTTTTCATAAAACCGTCCTCTCCTCCCCAAATCCACATTAAATGAGCTTTAATCTCTTCATTCCATTCTAGCAACATTTCATTTGTTCAATATCATAGATTTATTTTTTTCATCGACCAGTCCACACGCGAACAATCTGTTCAAGAATCCTATTATCTATCACATATCAACATGATTTATTTCTACATCATACATTACTCAATCAAAATACTAATCGTTTGTACACAATCTTTTTAATACAAAATACCAAATTACACATTTGAATGATCGAGGCAAATAGCTCAACAAAATTAGAAGACGAGAATCTAGAAATAAATCTCCAAGGCAAAAAACTACAGGAAATAAGGAACAGAGCACTTGAAAACATCGAGGAATTCTGGGCACAACAAGCAAATGATTTGATTTGGAGTAAAAAATGGGATAAAATTCTAGATTGGAATCCCCCATTTGCAAAGTGGTTTATGGGCGGTTTACTAAACACATCTGTAAACTGTCTTGATAAGCATATTAATAATATAATAAAAAATAAAGCAGCAATAATATGGGAAAGCGAATCAGGCGACGTTCGAACTCTTACATTTAATCAATTGTATGTAGAAGTAAATAAATTTGCAAACGCTTTAAGTAATTTAGGCGTAAAAAAAGGGGATCGAGTTACAATTTACCTTCCGATGATTCCCGAGTTGCCTATAGCTATGTTGGCTTGTAGCAGAATAGGAGCTATACATATTGTTGTTTTTTCTGGATTTAGTTCACAAGCATTAACCGATCGCATAAATGATTCAAAATCTAAACTGATTATAACTGCTGATCAAGGAATAAGACGGGGGAAGATACTTGAACTAAAAAAAATTGCTGATACCGCGATTGCATCGACTCCATCTATAGAAAATGTAATTGTTCTAAAGAGAGGAACAACTGAAATTACAATGAATAAAAAAGACCTTCTATGGCATGAATTAACCGAAAAAGCAAAATCCTACTGCCAGCCTGAACTTGTAGAGAGTACTCACCCACTTTACATTTTGTATACTTCCGGTACTACTGGAAAACCAAAAGGAGTACTGCATAGTACGGGAGGATATCTCACACATATTTATGCAACGGCAAAATGGGTCTTCGATTATAGAAATGAGGACATTTTTTTCTGTACTGCAGATATTGGATGGGTCACGGGCCATAGTTACATGGTATATGCGCCTCTATTACATGGAGTAACAAATGTTATCTATGAGGGAACTCCTGATTTCCCCACACCTGATAGATATTGGGCATTAGTCGAAAAACATAGAGCCACGATTCTATACACAACCCCTACAGCACTCCGTATATACATGAAACATGACTTATCAATTCCAAATAGTTTTGATTTATCATCATTACGTCTTTTAGGTACTGTGGGTGAAGCAATAAACCCTGATGTCTGGCTGTGGTATTTTAGAATAATTGGAAAAGAAAAATGTCCAATCGTTGATACATGGTGGCAGACCGAAACAGGTGGAATTATGTTAAGTCAATGCTTGGGTATCGATACAATACCCATGAAACCAGGATCCGCAACATTTCCAGTGCCAGGTATAGATATTGGAATAGTGGATGAAAAAGGCATCGATGTGAATGCCAACAATAAAGGATATCTGGTTATTAAAAAGCCATGGCCAGGTATGCTAATGACACTATGGAACAACGATGATAAATATATTGATACATACTGGAATAAATTTCAAGGATTTTATTATTCCGGTGATTTTGCACTTATAGATTCGGATAATTATATTTGGTTATTAGGAAGATCAGATGATGTACTCAAAATTGCTGGACATCGACTAGGTACTATGGAATTAGAAAGCGCATTCATATCCTTCAAAGCAGTAGCCGAAGCAGGTGTAATCAGCAAACCTGATAAGGAAAAAGGCGAAGCAGTAGTTGCATTCCTAGTTCTAAAGAGCGGATATACAGAATCTGCAGAGTTAAAAAAGGATCTTGTCGATCACATTCGAAAGACAGTTGGGCCCATTGCTACTCCGAATGAAATTTACTTTACCAATAAATTGCCTAAGACTAGAAGTGGAAAAATAATGAGAAGATTACTAAAATCAATAATAACTAATTCTGAAATAATTGGTGATACAAGCACTCTTGAGGATGAAGCTTCAATTGAGGAAATAAAGCAAATCTATAGAGATTTTCAGGATATCGCTAAATGATAATTAAATTTTAGTCAATATTCTAGATTTCATCATTAAGAATTATATTGAAACTAATTTTACTTTCGAATCTTTTGTGATATTATGATAATTGATAAATCCCGATGTTGCTGCAAGAATATATTTTGAAGGTATCGTATTCTTATATGTACATTGAGCAGCATCTAAAGTACTATTGCATGGTACCGCATTTCTTACCATATAAACAATGTTGCCTGCATCATCAAGCCAAATCAAATCCAAATTGAATTGTATGTTTAAAAGCCATAAAGAATACAAATCAGATTTATCATAGACAAGAAGTAATGCTGAGGTAAATGGCAGTTTTTCACTTTTAAAAGCTAACCATCTTTGTCGCTCAGCCGGAGTTTCAGCAATCTCGGCTCTTATTGTGTGATTGTTTATAACTATTGTTCCTTTTGAAAAATCTAGATTCCTGTTTTTTATTCCCTCTGGAACAAATGTTAAACCCAAAATACCCAATATTATACTTCCAATAATAACTGGTAAAAGTACTATGATTTTACGAACCACCTGTAAAACTATTCTAAAATATAATTTGTAGCTTTTGTTTTATATTTACTTGTTCACAATTTCGGTCCAATCTAGTTTGTTTATATCAGTGTTATAAAATGGCACAGTGTTTAAATAGTTTCGACTTTACTTCTGTTTAAGTGAATTAAATGCCAGTAGCAATACTTCCAGATATTAGCGAACAACACTGTATCGGCTGTGCTCTATGTGTCGAAATTTGTACTTCTCTTGGTCCAGATGTATTGAGGGTAAAACCAGTTGAAGGATGGAAGAGAGGTAAAGCTTTTGTATTCTATCCTGAAAGATGCATTTCAGATGGTGCATGCATCGGCGTTTGCCCAACTAAAGCAATATTTTGGATGAGACCAATGGATTATACACCAGGTCAGCCTATTCCACTAAAGAAGAGTGGTCTGTTCTCAAAGGGATGGGAAGAAGGTTAAACCAAAACCCCAACATTCATTTTTTTAGAAATTTTTAATTTTAATAAAAAACTGTAACTTGTCCTGTAACTTGTATATTATTATCAACTAATTAAAAATCCTGATGTATCGTAAGATTATTCAAAGAGTTATTCTTAACAATGCCACAATTCCAACAAGTTCCGCGATATGTATAGCTACAAAATATGGCAATAGATCATCGGGATAAAGTGGAGCCATAGCTAAGTAGGCATAAACTGCTATTAAATTATGAAGCATTAACATCACTGTAAAGAACATAAGACCGATAGTAAATACCGCTCTACTCTTGATGTATATCTTGATATAAATCACAAGCAATGTCAATAAGACTGCAACATTCAAGACACTTATCACGGTACTTAAATTCATAAGCACACTCATGGTTGACCAATACAATAATCAAATTGCCTTATCTACTTTTTTCCAAATACTATCCAATTTATCTAGATGCATGGTAATATAATGAAAAATAGAAAAAAAATAAAAAGAAAGATCATGTGATTATAATTCAATCAATGGGCTTAGATCTAAAACCAATACTGACCTATACAAACATTAAGTTAAGCGACCTGTCAAATAAAATAATTGCTGTCGATGCTTTCAATACTATTCACCAATTTCTAGCTACTATTCGTGGATCTACTGGGGAACTTCTTACTAATTCTAATGGAGAAGTAACTAGTCACTTAAGCGGATTATTCTACCGTAATATCAATTTACTCGCCGAAGGTATCAAACTTGTCTATGTGTTTGATGGAGTATCTAGTCCCTTAAAAACAAATGAAATTCACCGGAGACATCAAATTAAGGAACTAGCTACCCAAAAATATGAAAATGCCCTTCTTCAAGGCAAATTAGCTGAAGCAAGAAAATACAGTCAAGCAACATCAGTCTTAACTGATCAAATGATAGGGGAATCAAAGAGATTGCTTTCTTTATTAGGAATACCAACTATACAAGCCCCATCAGAAGGAGAAGCAACTGCAGCAAATTTAACTAATTCCAATCTAGTACATATTTGTGCGAGTCAAGATTATGATTCTATTTTATTTGGCGCAAAACGATTGGTAAGAAATATTACAGTAAGTGGCAAAAGGAAAGTTCCCAATAGAAACGCCTACATCGATGTTCCTCTTGAAATATTTTATCTTGAAGATATACTTCACCAAACTAAATTAACAAATGAGCAATTGGTTGATGTAGGAATCTTGATTGGAACGGACTATAACTTTGGAGGTATACCTGGAGTAGGTCCAAAGACTGCATTGAAATTAATTCAAAAGTATTCAAAATTGGAAAATATCGACCAACTTCAAGAGCCCTTGTCTAATGTTCCATATGAGGAAATTAGAGAACTATTCTTAAAACCAAAAATTGCAAACGTTACTAATGAAGATATTAAATTTGATTCCGTTAATTATGAGAAGGTAGTTGAATTTTTATGCAACGAAAAAAACTTTTCAACAGATCGTGTTAATTCAGCCTTACTAAGGCTTCAAAATTCAGAAAAGAACAAAAATCAATCATTGGAAAAATGGTTCTAGTATAATTATTCTTATGATCGTATTATTAATTACTAGGTGGTATTAATTCTCTTCTCTTCATTTCTTTTCTCTTTTCAGTATCAAATCTCCCAAGCTTATATTCATTCAGATTTACAAATTTCATTCCTTTCGTAAGTATTGGATGAATATCATTGATTTTTTTATAAATTTGCTGACATATATAACGATAATCTGGATGGCCTTGTGCAGAAGTACGTAATTCGATTATATGGTAAAGTTCCCTTAAATTAATTTTTATGAAATACGGATATCTATAGGCAAAATTGACAGCATATTGGGCTTCAATAGGCATCGTCTTTGCAATATTTTGATAAAGATTATTAGAAAGATACATACAATCTCTGAAATCTTTGTCAATACCAGAATCAATTATTTCGTTGGGAATGTCATATCCATGTTTAGTTGAAAGTAATTGCCTTTCGATAGTAAGAATTCTATGACGATGCAAATCACGGAACATCCCAAAGTTCGTAAACATCTCAAATAAATATTCAGCCATCTCAAATGCCCTACCAGGTCTATGCCTTCTATTTTCACGAAATTTTGTGTAGGCCAAAATAATTTCATTTCTCCTTTCTTGTGGAAATGATTCAACCAATTTGATTATATCATGAAGTGACTGCCCATGTGCATTTTCATATAATATTGCAGAAACAATCTTCACCTCTGCATCTTTACTATCTGTGTAATCAATTAACCTTACTCCTACAGGAGAAAAATCAGGTTGAATATTTCTAAGATATTTATCTGTCAATTTTGATACCTCCTTATTGGTATTTATCATAAAAGACTGAAGTGATTTTCCATGTTTTTCATTTACACGTTTAATAAACGATGGTATAACACAATTGAGTTCAGAATTCATTAAATGCGCCAAATCCTTAAGCTCATTTAATTCAGAGCAATACAATCTTGTTAAGAGGTATTCAAACGCTCGACCATTTCCAGTTATACCCAAATTGGTAAGAGTGGCCGCAGGTAGCAAATTACGTAATATATCGAGGGTTTTAGATCTTACTGTACTATTATACACTTTCTTTCCCGATTCTATATCCTGCCGGTCTGTAAGTTTATGGAACGGTTTTTCTGATTTTGAAATTGAATCATAATACACAAAACCATCGATTGGTTCAATTTCGGATATAAATTTCTGCATTAAATTGATACTTTTACTATAAACATCAAACGCGTGATCACAAGATTCTATATATTGATCTGCGTATTTTGATTTGATTATTCTATCATCTCTATAATATTTATACATGTTACTGACTTTGTGATCAAATGGAATATATCGCGAAGATTTTTCTAAATAAGATAATCCGATCCTTTGATCCTCAATTTTTTTAGCTGCAATATTGGAGATCCACTCTACCGCAATTTGGGCTTCTCCCAACTCGGCAACAGAATCATCACCATATTCTGATAGTATCTTACTATAGAATTCCTTCCCTCTGTTCGGATTTGTAACAAATTCATCTAAAAAAATCTTTCTCATTGTTTTATCCGATCGAGAATATCTCGACATCAGTGCGCCTCTATCGACCTGTCGAGGAGTGGTAATTGCAAATACATACTTATCCGTATTAGAAAAATGTTGATCAAGTATTGATTTTTCTCGATCTGAAAAATCATAAACAGAGTTGAAGTTCATATTATTATTACAAAATAATCCATATACATATCTATTCAGTTTAGGATAATTTCAGACCGCTTTCTATACCAAGTATTAAAACATCTACTAAATTATTGATTATTTTTAACAATGCCATCATTATATCCTTATTTCCATTCAATCTCATGAGCGACATAAAGCTCGAATTTGTTGGAAAACAGGTAAAAGATATGTACGGTGCATATGTAGGAAAGGTAATCGGGTTAATTACTGATATCGATGGTTCTATAGAGTCGATCGGTGTGGATTGTGGTTCAATTGGGTTAAAGCAGCTATCATATGAACAGTTGCTTGTGCAAGGAGACTATGTGATCTTTATACCAAGGTGGCGAATGGAAGCACAGAAATTACTTAGACAAAAAAATCTTACACTCAAGAGAGTTAAAGCACTTGAAAATTTGGTAGCAGAAAACGATCTAATGAAGGACGACGCTGAAGTTTTGCATTTAATATATGAAAGGAGATTGTTTGATTTGGAAAGTAACGAACAAGATGTCATAAACTCATTAAATTCAAGATTACAAGAATTGGATCTACAAAGCACAACTATCAAAACGATTATTTTCGATGCAAAGTTACAGTATAGGAGCAATGATATTATTGAAGAAACATATCAACAAATCAATACAAATTCAGGCGAATTATTAGATCGTATAAAATTAGAAAAAGACGAGATAAACAGCTTTCTCTCAAGAATTACTGAACCAAATTCAGATATTATCTCAAATATTGAATCAGAAGACAAAAACATCGACTCAAGTCAACAGGATATAAACCAAATCAGTGATATGGAATCTAATTCAGATAATTTTGAGAACGTCGACGAAAAACAGGAATCAGCATTGTCTGGTGATGCTCAAGAAAATGATGAAACGGAAGGCAATTGGCTAAATGAAGTGCTTACAAAAGATACGGCATAATGGATGAAGAATGATTTAACTGAATAATTAATATTTTTTATTTTTTCATAACCACAATATTACTGCAGATTATTCAGATTCATACAATATAAGAAACTAAAATACTTGATAAATGAAGTTATGTTCTAGATTATTGTGCCAATACATTAAAATAAATAAGTTTATTGTATCTTTATATGAAATACAGAAGTAGAACAGAAATAGTAGCAATGATCCTAGAAGCTGCAAATGGTGGCGCAACAAAGACCAGAATAATGTACAAAGCTTTTCTTAGCTATGCTCAGTTGAGAGAATACCTCTCTGTGCTTATTGAAAATAATTTACTTGAATATTTAGAAGGCTCACAAACCTACAAAACGACTGAAAAAGGATTAAACTTCTTAAAGATGCACAACGAAATTGGCGAGCTTCTACAAACTTCAATAAAGGAACAAAGAATATAATAAAATAAAATACTTTTTTATTTTTTAATCTAATTTTTTTATATTCTGTTATTTAATATTTTAAAACTTACGCAAAAACAAAGCTAATTTTGATATTATGAGCAATTAGTCAACATATAACAGGCATACTATAATGTATACACAAGTGAAATATCACTAGTGATATATATGTTAAAATTATACTTTGACATTACGACTGCCAAATCTTTTCATGAAATGTGGAATCTGTAAAGAAGATATAATAAGAGAAAAACGAAGAGAACATCTAAAATATCATAGGTTAGATGATACTTTAGTAGAATGGATAATAGAGACCGACGATCATTTGATTTCATTTTACGAAAAACATTAGAGATAATTTACATCAATATAATTGGGCATGTCCTACATTATTTAACAAATTATGTAAAGTTGATAAACAAAAGAATTAATTTGAACGGATCCAGTTATTACAATAATGTCAAATAGTGCTCAAGTATCATGTCCCTATTGCGCTTCGAAATTTAATAATAACGAGGAGTTATCCAAACATATTGATAGAATACATGGTGATTCTGGGTTATTAGAAGGCGATCGAAGACAGTGGAAATAGATTATAAATCAAACTTCGACACTAAATAATTCCACAAATATTTCATATTTGTTTTGTAATTCGATTGTTCTTAATATTAACTTACATTAGAACTTGACTACATTAT
>JAATVM010000162.1 GCA_014523495.1 Nitrososphaerales archaeon TH1920 | reverse complement strand
CTCCAAAATTATATACATTCTCAGTTGGCATTACCTGAGTTGTACCAATTATTTTTCTAAATTTAGGAACATTTTTTTCCATACTCTCTATATTATCTCCATGAGCATGGATAACCATCGTTGCTCCCAATTTTTCGGCCATCCTTAGAAATTTTGGATTTCCATCAAGATCTGAGACTACTATGTCTGGTCTAATTTTCTTATTAAGCAAAATCTCCACCACGCCATTTGCTGCTATCTTTATGTACTTTTTATTTTTCCTGATAAACTCAATATTTTTTTCCAGACTTGGACCTGCCCCAATCACAAGTACCTCCTTTCCTTGTATCTTTTTTTGGATATTAGACACTTGTAATGCTTTCCTCTTTATCATTTTACTTAACATATCAGCTGCCATCTGATCTTTTTCTGTACTATATCCAAATTCCATTCTAATCTGCTGATAAAAAGGGAACCACTCTACGAATTTCACATTTAGAAATAAAAGAAGGTTATTAATAGATTGTTTGATTTGGGAAAACATGTGGGTCTACAAGAACTGATTAAATCGAACATTTTTTTCCATAAGTAACTACTGATTAATTATAATCTAAGAAACTTTTGCAAATAAGCTTGCTCCAAAAAAACTAGAACTATATGCAGTTCAATGATTTCATGAAAAATGTCAATATTGCATATATCTATGGTTCTGGGATAGTTGATAAGGATGTTTATCGATTTTAGCTCCCTAGCCACCTCTATAGGAATAGGAGGATTAGCCACCTCTATAGGAATAGGAGGATTTTTAGGTTTCTTGATGGGATATGCGATAAAGAAAATACTAAAAATAATCATTATAGTGTCAGGATTATTGGTTGGCATCATATACTATTTACAGTACAATGGATTAATCGGCTTAAATTGGGCAAAGGTGGAAGAAACCATAAGCAGTTTAATGACTAATTTTGATGGTTTAAGTCTGAATGCTCCATTCTTTCCAGGAATAGGTGACCAGATCTTTAATGCTATCTCGCACTCTGGCATTCCACTAACTGGAGGTTTTGCAGCGGGATTTGCATTTGGCATTAGCAAAGGTTAGCTATAAAACTTAAACACGAATTCTTTCTCGGGAGTCTTTATCTTCCTGTAACAATTATAACTACATCTGGTGTCATGTACATGGTATGAAGAAAAAAGCATCTGGAATGGTCTTTCCAGGTGAATATATAGCAGAAATTGAAGAATTCCAAGCTGGGCGTAATACTTTCATCCTTGATGGAACAATTAGGTCAAGTGTTTTGGGTAATAAGGAATACGATTTCAAAAGAAGGACGATTAAAATTGATCAAATAAATTCGCAAGAACTACCCAAAATAGGGGATGTTGTTATGGGATTTGTGGAGATGTTATTTGGATCAATGATTTCAGTGAAGCTATTTTATGTTAACAACAGATTGTATACTTCTGGTCTATCTGCCATCGCTTCAGCGAGGATGGGAAATAACAAAGGATGGAATCGAGATCGATATAGCAAGAAGGCAAAATCGATTTATCGAGTAGGTGATATTATTCGCGGACAAATTACGAGTCTAATGAATTCGTCGATTCATCTCGCTGTAGATGGAACAGATTTTGGTTTGTTGTATTCATTGTGTCTGAATTGTGGTGGGGATACTGTTAAAATAAACAATGGGATAAAATGTATAGAATGCAGCACATATGAAGAAAAAAGGGTAGCAAATAATTATGGAACTAGTCTTCTTAAATCCTTATACCAATCTTAAGATAAATGTAAACAAATCTAGCTCCCGTAAAATAAAAACTCTAGTTCAGTTAAAATTTTTAATGGCTTTTCTGCATCCTAATAGGTGAATAGCGCACATTCTTTTACAGGCAAAAAGATTGATCCTCCACTTATTTCAAAAAATATGACCATATCACAATTGGTTGATTTTTTCGGATCAACAGGATACAATGCAAGGAGACTTTTCGAAGCGGCAAAAATCATGAAAGAAATGATTGATAAGGACTGTACGACCTGTTTAACGCTCGCAGGAGCATTAACACCGATTGGTATGGGTAAAACAATCAGAACTCTGATCGAAAATGGTTTTGTAGATTGGATTGTAACAACTGGAGCCAATGTTTACCATGATCTTCATTTTGCCTACGATTTACCTGTAAGGCAAGGTCATTTTCAGGTT
Source organism: Nitrososphaerales archaeon TH1920 (assembly GCA_014523495.1). Classification (GTDB taxonomy): domain Archaea; phylum Thermoproteota; class Nitrososphaeria; order Nitrososphaerales; family Nitrososphaeraceae; genus TA-21. Next base: position 3,682 of record JAATVM010000162.1, on the reverse strand, counting down.
GACGATGACGTGCTATTTTCTAAGCAGATTGTACGAATTTATGATGTATACATAAAAGAAGTAGGAACTTTACAAGCCCAGGATATTATTGTTCAAAGAGAAATAAAAAAAATTGAAAACAATCATTCTGAATCGTACTCGACTGCTGATATGTCATATAGACTTGGCAAAGCAGCTCATGAAAATTCAATAAATCCAAAAAAATCATTTCTTGTTTCAGCATACGAAAACGATGTACCAGTATTCATTCCTGCAGTTAGTGATTCTTCTATAGGACTCAACATGTTACCATTGATATTTGAAGATGTAAAAAGTTATCCAAACGTTATGTTGGATATTGCTGAATCAACAGCGATCCTTTGGAAAAGTAAAGTTTCTGGTGGAATAGAATTAGGAGGTGGAGTTCCAAAAAATTTTTTCCAACAGACAGGGCCAGCTTTATATCAAATATTGAAATTAAAGGAAGGTGGGCACGATTATGTAATACAAATTACCGATGCACGGCCTGATACAGGGGGTTTATCGGGAGCGACTATACAAGAAGGAAAAAGCTGGGGCAAAATAAAAACCTCGCATAGAAACAATGTAATAGTGTATGGAGATTCTTCTATTTGTTTTCCAATTATATCATCATATGTTTTATCGGAATGTAAAAAACGTTCCAAGAAAAGACTATATTCAAAGAAAAATAGATGGGTCGTGGAAATGAAAAAAGAATACTTGAAAAATAAATAATTTTTACGATTTAAAAAATCCAAATTTATTCAACATAGAAGGATGGCATTTTTAATCAGTTTTGGCGTTCAGATAACGCCTCAATTACTGAATATTGTCAGCCTGTACCATTATGCCTATGTTGAAAACCATTATGGTATCTTAATTATCATATTTACGATATATAACTATATTCAAAATTAACTATATTGGCAATATTGAAAAATATCAGATAATTCAATCTCAAGCCGCACCTGTAGATACTAAGCACATATAACCAATCAAAAAACATTAAAGTCCAAGTACAGTTTAAAGATGAAAAGAAATAATGTTAAACAATTCAAATATTAAATTAGGAAAGTGGGATCTTACTGATTTAGTCGATGATAGCTCCACAAAGAAAGTTGCGGAATTAGTTGCTAATATTAAAGAAGATGTGAAGGAATTTGAAGACAACAGGCGAATTTTAAAACCAGATTTGAGCATTTCGATTTTTGAAGGTTTAGTACACAAGATTGAGAATATTTTAGAAGATCTTAGCACTGTGAATAGTTTTGCTCATCTTAAATATGCTGCCAACACTTCATCGAATGAGGCTGCAGCTCTAGTTCTCCAAATGGAAAAATTAAGTTCGGAAGTAAGTAACCAGATCTTGTTTTTTGATTTATGGTTTAAAAAAGAGCTCGACAAGAATAATGCCCAACGATTAATTGATAGCATTTCCACTGTTTATAGGGAATATTTAAGGCATAAAAGATTAATTGCAAAATATTCGCTCAATGAATCGGAAGAGAAAATAATCAACACACTAGAAGTAACTGGCTTAGGCGCTCTCATAAAAATATATGATAGAATGACTAATAATTTTGAATTTACAGTAGTCAAAAAAAGGGGAAATAAGAAGATAATTAAAACTTTCAAAAATAAGGAAAAACTTCTTTCATTGGTAAGGAGTCCAAAAGCAAATGAAAGGGAATATGCTTACAAAGCATTATTGAAAACATATGAGAAAAATAGTGGAGTACTAGGTGAAATTTACCAAAACCTAGTAACCCAATGGAGAGATGAAAATATCTCTATTAGAGGATTCAACTCTGCCATTTCAGTTAGAAATATTTATAATAACATTGATGATGCTACAGTAGAGACACTATTATCAGTTTGTAAAGAAAACGCGCATTTATTTCACGATTATTTTCTCGAAAAAGCAAGATTGATTAGTGTGAAAAAACTGAGACGATATGATCTTTATGCACCAATTTCAAATAGTAATATTCTTAAATTTACCTATAAGAACGCTGCAAAATTAGTCTTGGATACATTTTACAAATTTGATCCAAGGTTTGGTACATACACTGAACGCTTATTCAAGGAAAATCATATTGATTCTGAAATTAGGAATGGTAAAACTGGTGGTGCATTCTGTTATACTGTTTCCCCACAAAGAACTCCTTATGTGCTACTAAATTTTGATGGAATGATGAGAGATGTTTCAACAATGGCACATGAATTTGGACATGCAATACATAGCATTTTCGCATCCAATAAACCAATTTTGGTATCACATGCTCCCCTTCCTTTAGCTGAAACTGCATCTGTTTTTGGGGAGATGATTCTGAATGAAGAAATTTACAAGAAACTAAATGGAGAAAAGAAACAGATTTTCTTGGCAGAACAAATTGATGATATGTATGCAACGATTATGCGACAGGCCTTTTTTACAATATTTGAAATAGAAGCTCATAAGCATATTGTAGAACAGAGTGTTACTATTGACAATATATCTAATTTGTATATCGATAATTTAAAAGCCCAGTTTGGAAATTCGATACGTATTTCAGACGATTTTAAATGGGAGTGGCTTTATATTCCACATTTTTACCATTCTCCGTTTTATTGCTATGCCTATTCTTTTGGAAATTTACTTGTGCTTTCACTTTATCAGCAATATCGAGAGGAAGGTAAATCCTTTATCTCAAAATATCTCAAGATATTGTCTGCGGGAGGATCGGAAAAACCAGAAACATTACTTAAAGATTCTGGATTTGATATCACTAAATCCTCTTTTTGGCAGCAGGGTTTTGATCTTATTAAAACGAAGATTAAGATATTAAAAGAAAACGATAATTGAATTATGCTAATATTTTTCAGATTTTTAAATAATATGTCATGCCATATTAAAATATGATTAAAATGAGCTAATAATATTACATTAGATACGACTTGATTTGATAAACACGGGTAACTTTATAGATTAGTTTTTCAGAACTGATATTATTGAAAAAATATTGCAGTGTATGTGGTAAAGAATTACCTGCAAGTAGCGAATATTTTTTATGCGATAAATGTCACAAGGATCTAATTATTTCAGAAGATAAATTTGAATACATGGAAAATTCACGGCTATTTTATTGAGTTAAGTCCATTGTATGAGTAGCATTCAAAAAGGTTTTCTGAATTTGAAAATTTAGTGTTGCTAACGTCTAGTTCAATCAAAATAACTTTACCAATTTTGATATCACTTGTTTCCAGTAAGAAATTCAACAAAAAATTAAACCTGATTTGAAGTTTTGTCTAGTGATAAATAAACCGCAATACAACTAGTTTGACATTCCATGATTTTCAAGAAAAAATTTTGTAAACATGTAGATAACAAGAATTTCTGCCCGAAAATTGAATATACTTCTTGGTTAATTAACCTAGATTCCAGTAATTATCTTAGTGCAGTATAACTACCTGAACTTTATAAGGTACTAAACTTATATTCATTATATAAGAAGACATATCTAGTAGGTTAAAAATTAATGCCAATCACGGCTTATGATAAATTCATAGATCAACTAGACTTTGTGAAGAGAAATGGACTTATCCCGGTAGTAGTCCAAGATATCAAAACGAAAGACGTTTTGATGCTTGCCTATGCAAATAGACTTGCAATCCAAAATACAGTCAAGACAGGTAATGCTTG
>JAATVM010000161.1 GCA_014523495.1 Nitrososphaerales archaeon TH1920 | reverse complement strand
ATGTTTAGTTGCTATTTCGAGATAAGGTCTACTAGATAGTGGGAATGTCCATTGAATCTCATTCAAAAGTTGTTTATCTAAAGGATCAATGTACTGTGGATCTAGTTGCATTTAGGTTAAATTCCAGAGTTAAGCATTAAATACTTTATCCTAAAATAACAATAACAATTACTAAATTGGATTATTCTATTATCTGAATGATAGTCTGGATGTAAATAACATAAAAATATATGAATTAACCCTTTCTTTAAATTAAATAAATAACTTGAAAGGAAAATTTGTCGCTTTTCAGGGTGAGCATGGAGCCTACAGTGAGATCGCTGCAAGAAAGTTTTTTCCCGATTCAAACCTTGTTCCGATGAAACTTTTCCAAGATATTTTTGATGCGTTACGAAATGACAGTATTGATTGTGCAGTTGTTCCAATTGAAAATTCAATTGAGGGCTCGGTGAATGAAATATACGACCTCCTATTGGATACAGAAAAAAAAATTACTGGTGAAATATTTCTAAAGATTAATCACTGTCTAATTGCATTGCCAACTAATTCAACAATAACCAAGGTCCTTTCACATCCTCAGGCCTTGGCCCAATGTAGGAATTATATCAAGAAAAGAAACTTCGATTCCATACCTACTTATGATACAGCCGGATCTGTTAGGCTAATAAAAGAAAAAAAAATTCTTGAAGCTGCAGCTATTGCAAGTAAAACCGCAGCAGAATTTTACGATATGAAGATTCTAGATCAAAATATAGAGGACCAGAAAAATAATTTTACAAGATTTTTGGTGCTCTCTGATCATAAAACAATCCCTACCAAAAAAGATAGAACTTCAATAATTTTTGGATTGAAACATACACCAGGTTCGTTATTTTCAGTGTTACAAGAGTTTAACAATAATAAAATAAATCTTACTAAAATAGAATCAAGGCCCATTAAAGAAAAACCATGGGAATACAACTTTTATGTAGATTTGGAAGGTCACATTGAAGAAGAAAATATTAAGAACACATTAGATAAAATTGAAAAGAAATGCACATTTCTTAAAACACTTGGTTCCTATCGCAGAGGAACAATAAATTAACTATCATTTAATTTAAACGATTCTAGTCTTTATTCCAAGTCCAAGAACTATTATTCCTGTGATGAGTAACATCATTTGTCCTCCAAAGGCCAAATAAGATGCCTTAGATTCTACTTCCCCATCAATATTAAGTACTGAACTTCCTATATTTTTTGTTTCAAATCTATATTCTCCTCCCTTGTTAGCAACTAGATTGTATTCATAATTCGATTGATTAGTAACCGATACTACAACTGATTTGTCCGGATCTTCAATCTTAAAATTAAACTTGGATCCATCAATTATGATTTTACCCACACTTCCATTATTCATTATGGGTGTAATAACATCCGTCAAATTGGTCTCCAATGTACTATCTATGGCTACTTTCCGGGGAGTATTTGAATCAATCATTGAAGCGGCTCCAATTACAATAAATGCAATACCACTTATCATTAGAATATAGAACGTCTTTTTTCCGGACAATATCAAAAATAAAGAGTACTGCATTAATTAACAATATGTTTTCTCATCAATAATATTTTGTGAAGAGTATCAAATATTACAAATCTTTGAGGAACTGCGGTTAACCTTGTTATATTGAGCGATAAACAGAAGAGCAGTGTTCATTGTCTAGCACGGAAAAAAAAGAAGACAGTGAATAGAAACTCAAAGACAATAAGTAATTAAATTGAGCAACAAAATAAAGAAATGGATAATAAAGGAGGTATTTACAGGAGGTTTAGTGCGGAAAAGTATTATAACGAGAATGAATCATATGACAAAGATTTATGTATTGTGTTTATTTAAATTTTAATCTGTGCACAGCGTCGGATCAACCAATATTTCCCTTTTATTAGGAATAATTATAGCTCTCGGCGCTTTTTTCCTTGTTGAAACTAACATTCCGATACATGCACTCGATAAGGAAGAGCAAATTTTGTATAATTATGATGATCTCGCAGAATTTGCAGATGCCATAGAAGATGGTGATAAAGGAATAGAGGAAATTCCCCTGAAATCGATGAAATCTTCAAATATTTTTGGTACATCAGCTCCCGATACATCAGCTCCCGATACATCAGCTCCCGATACATCAGCTCCCGATACATCAGCT